>JAFWDX010000051.1 GCA_017515945.1 Blautia sp.
TGTGCCGATTCGGGCTCTGATCGCATAGGGTCGTCCTGTGATATTTTCATATAATACAGGCTGCGCGTCTGTCCTGAACGAATCCGCGGCAGAACGGATCCGCCCCAGTATGTTCCGCTGTTCGCTGATCGGGTCCGAACCGTACAGCAGCCGAAACCCGCCATCTGTCACCAGAAAATTAACCGTGGAAGAGATATCCTCCAACTCTTCCGTTGAAGAGAGTGAATCCAAACGCCTGTCATTATACTCACATATAACATCATATGCCGTCCGCAGCTGCATGCGGTATCTGAGCAGATACAGCGGTTCAAAGGCAAACCAGAAAAAAAGCGTCAAACTGATGCACACAGCTGAAGAAAAAAACATCTTCTTCAGGAACATCTGCTTTTGCAGTTTTTCCATCAAACCTCCTTAAAGCAGTATCCGTATCCGTAAACGGAATAAATATATGGGCACTCCCTGGTCAGCTTGCGTCTGAGCTGCTTGACCAGCGTATCCACGGTACGGATATCGCCCTCATAATTGTAGCCCCAGACAGAGTCAAGGATCACATCTCTGCTGAGCACTTTGTTATTGTTGTGAATAAAAAAGGAAAGCAGGGCAAACTCTTTCGCGGTGAGGTTGACCGACCGGCCGTCCACCACCACCTGATGAGTATCCTCATCCAGCTCGATCTTGCCGAAGGACATCTTGCGTGTCTTTTCCCTGGTCCTTTTAAGGAGCGCTTCGATATGAGCGGCAAGTACTTTGAGCCTGAAAGGCTTGGTTATGTAATTATCCGCTCCGCCGCCGAGCCCTTCGAGCTGTTCCTCCTCGGACTCCTTGGCTGTGGTCATGATGATCGGTACCGTAGACAGCTCCCTGATGGTCCTGAGCACCTCAAAGCCGCTGATTCCCGGCAGCATCACATCCAGGAGGATCACGTCGATCTCATGGTTGCCCGCGTAAAACAGCTCCAGGCCTTTTTCTCCATCCTCGGCTTCCTTCACGATATACTGGTTTGCCCGCAGGAACTCAGCCATGGATTCCCGAAGCTTGGGATCGTCTTCTACGATCAGTATCACGTAATTTCCGTCTTTCATTATTCATCCCCTTTTATTGATGCTCAACCGGAAAACTATACTTTAGAGCAAATTTTTATTATTCTACAGAATGAATATGAGAGAAATATGAAATCCCTTTTACTATTTTGTTTATGGGAAGGTTTTCGTGCGGATAAATAAGGTTTCGTAACTGGTCAGTCAGCACTTCACATTTGCTGCGACACCACAGGCGTACCTTGGCAGGTGCGTGAACCAAAAGCTCAACAGCCAGGGTCCTTCACAGTTATGTGGCCATACTCAGACGGCTCCCGGATGGCATCTTCGGTGTTTCGTCGCAGTGCCTCCAACATAAAAGGGCAGGGAGATATTCCCTGCCCCTTTCATATTTTCTCCAGACTCCCACGATTATATACAAGTGCCTCTATACTCGCGGGGAAAGAAAGTAACTAGTGGTCCGCCTTTATACTCGCACGGTCAAATAAACAGAATGTGTACCTGACTTCCCGCGCGGTATATGCAAAGATTCTGAATACGTGGAATCAGAGGTTTCCACGTATTCAGACCCTCAGGTAATGGAAAACGATGCGGGGCGTATGCAGATGCTCTGGTGCAGCCGGATCAGCCGACGTAAGCTGCCGCGTTCTGACCCGCGATCCTGCCGAATACTACAAAGTCTGCAACGGCATTGCCGCCCAGACGGTTCGCCCCGTGTACGCCTCCTGTCACTTCACCGGCCGCGTACAGTCCCTCGATCACATTTCCTTCTGTATCCAGAACCTGTGTATCCGGATTAATGGACAGGCCACCCATCGTATGATGGATCCCTGCCGTCACATCGATGGCATAGAAGGGTGCATTGTCCAGCGGAGAGGCAAAGCTGGTCCGGCCGAATTCCGGATCCTCTTTCGCTTCCACGCAGGCGTTCCAGTCATTCATGGTCTGGGCAAAGGCCGCGGCGTCAATGCCAAGTCCCTCCGCGAGCGCTTCATAGGTGTCGCCGCTGGTGGTGAAGCCCTTGTTGATATAGCCCTGGATCACGCTGGAGGCGTCCGCCATGGCCTGATCGACGATCAGGAAGCTGTGGCTGCCGGTCTGGGCGATCTCAGCTGCGGAAACCGCGTCGCGGGTGCCGACCTCGTCTGTAAAGCGCTTTCCTTCCTCATTGACGAGGATCGCGCCGTCGCCTCTGAGTCCCTCTGTGATCAGAGAAGCGGTATCAGACTGGACAGTCGGATGGATCTGGATCTGATCCAGGTCGACCGTGCCGGCTCCGACAGCCTCCGCCATCTCAAGGCCCTGTCCGAGGGCGCCGGGTGCGTTGGTGGTCATAAAGCCTTCAAGCTCGGGTTTATAGGAGACGACTTTTTCAAGGTTCGCGCCAAAGCCGCCTGTAGCCAGCACGACTGCCTTTGCGTGTACGGTGATCTTTTGTCCGGCCTCGCCGACAGCCTCGACACCTGCAGCCTTGCCGTCCTCCATGAGGATCTGTGTCGCTGTGGTGTTCAGGCGCAGTTCAATACCTCTGTCCTCCAGATTCTGCTGGAGGATCGGAACGATGTAGGCGCCTACGGAGACGACCTTGCCCTCGTCGTCGATCGGGCGGTGGATCCTCTTGACGGAGGCTCCGCCAAAGCTGGACACGCTGGGCATCGGCGCTCCGATGCTTTCGAGCCAGGTGATGGCATCCGCGCTGTTTTCCACAAGCGTGCGGACCAGTTCAAAATCATTGATGCCCTTGCCGCCGATCATGGTATCCAGCTCAAAGAGCTCAACGCTGTCAAAATAGCCCTGGGGATCCGCCTGGTAAGCATCCCACTGCTCCTTGACAGTCGCGGCCAGTGAGGTGATGGTCTCATCATCCGCATAGGTCTCTGCCGCTGCGGCCAGCTGTTTTTCAACGCCGGCTGCTTCTCCGAACTCGTTCTCGTCCTGGAGCGGTGTCTTGGCCGCATTGAGACCGCCGGTGGAACGGACGGAGTTGCCTCCGACCATGGCCTGGCTTTCGAGCACGATCACGTTCTTTCCTGCATCCTTGGCTTCGATGGCGGCTGTCATGCCTGCGCCGCCGGCGCCGACGATGACAACATCCGCTTCGAGTTCTTCATCCTCGGCGGGAGCTGCTTCTGCGGCATCTCCTTCATCTGCATCGCCTGCGGTCCCCATGAAAGAGTCCGGATCGATCCCGGCACTTTCAAGTGCTTCGCGGACGGCTGTCTTGATGGCCGTACTGGTGACCGTGGCACCTGCCACATCGTCGACCTCCAGGCTCTGGTTTTCCACGATCTCACCCGGCAGTGTCTCGGCCGCAACGGAGCCAATACCAGGCGTCTCGTTTTGCTCAGTGACAGTAACGGAAATGATCTCATCCGGAGTGGCGACGACCTCTACCACTACGTCCTCGCCCTCGATCCCGGGCGCGCTGGCTGTGGCGGTCACTTCCTCAGCGTATACAGCGGAGCCGGATGAAAGGATCATCGCGGTGCCGAGCATAACAGCGAGACCTGACCTTTTGATGGATTTCAGGTTCATAATGTCCTCCTTATCTTTTTGGATGGGGTATTGTCTGCGCAATTAGGCAGACTTGCAACATATTTCCTGTTATATGATACATTAGGGAGAGGTTTTCGTCAAGGAAAACGCCAGTGAGTCACAGGGACAGGTTCCTTGACTCATTCCATGAGTCATAGGGACAGGTTCCCTGGTCCATCCAGGTGGACGCCGGGCAATGTGGCTGATAGGTGAACGGAAGCCGCCGGCATATGGTCCATCCAGGCGGACGCCGGGCAATGTATGGATGTGAGGCGGATGGAGTACTATGTCTCCCCATGCAAATCCTGACAAAAAAAGCACGAGCCCCTGCCGATGAGCCTCTAGGGACGCGGGCTATTCGTCCATAGACGACAGACTCTTAGCCCGCGTCCCAAGAGGCTCATACGTCCTGGTCTCGTGCATTTTTTGCACCAAAGGATCCGCATGGGGAGACATAGTACTCCATCCACCGTGGAGGTTATGTGCCCGGCTGTTTACATGAGTCACGGGGACAGGTTCCCTGACTCATTCCGTGAGTCACGGGGACAGGTTCCCTGACTCATTCCGTAAGTCACGGGGACAGGTTCCTCCTCATTCCATGAGTCAGGGGACAAGTTCCCAGACTCAGCAGGACGATTCGCGTTCGCGGTGGCTTTGATAGTATCGGCGCATGCGTTCACGATCTTCTTCGATCAGGGTTCCTTTACCAAACATGCCGGCGCGGGTTTCCATGTGATGCAGGAATTCGTGGCGCAGGGTTTCCCGGATCTGGCGGCGGATCACGGCGGGGTCATGGCTTACAGCTGCGACAAAGGAGCCATAGTAGATCCGGATCTGTTTACCGAGCACGGAGTCCGAGGTGTAGGTGCCGAGGATGTACAGGTCGTCTGCCAGTCTTTCCGGATGCAGGCAGGGGCGTTCGTCCACCACAACACCTCCGTTCAAATCATCGTATACGTAATCGGGGAGCAGATCCATTTCATCATCCACTATGTCTGCAAATTCGTCAAATGTCATCATCTCGTTTCCTCATTTTCCAGTCAGTGAGTCTATCATGAGTCGAGGAACCTGTCCCCTTAACTCATTATGAGTCATGGAACACGTCCCTGTGACTCCATGAATCAAGGAGCCGGTCTCCCTGACTCAGTGAGTCATGGAACCTGTCCCTGTGACTCCATGAGTCAAGGAGCCTGTCCCCCTGACTCATGAGTGAGTCAAGGAACCTGTCCCCCTGACTCATGAGTCACAGAGCCTGTCCCCCTGACTCATTTTACGAATTAAGAATAAATAGACTTCTCAATTCATGTCTCTCTATGATATAATAATATAGTAATTTTGAAAATTCCACAGAAAGAGAGGTGTTCTTATGAAAAAGAAATTATTTGCAGCCTTGATTCTCACATCGGCTTTCCTGCTCGCGGGGTGCGGCGAGGCCAAGAAGGACAGCAAATCCGATGCGGCTCAGGAGGCGCCTGCCGCGCCTGCGGAGGAGGTTATAGCCGAGTCCAGTGAGGAGTCGGGTGAGATCGAGGCTGAGAATACAGCTGAGGAGACCGGTGAGGTTGTCGATGAGTTTTCCATCGAGTCCTCCATGGAGACGGATCATGATGCGCTGATCGCCAGTCTCTCTGCTGAAAAGAAGTCCGGTATGGTCTGGAAATATACGATTTCGGATGAGTCTGTCATCGCCCTTGAGTCCGAAGAGTATATCGATGCGGCAGAGGAAGGCGGAACAGATACCCAGCAGTTCCTGTTCCGTGCGAAGCAAGCCGGCGAGTCCCTGATCGGTATGGATTATCTTGCTCCTGATGAGGAGCCTGAGGTCGACGGGGATGAGGAAGCCTGGCATGATGTGACCGTCCGTGTCACTGTAGCCGACGATCTGTCCGTCACATTCACAGAGGAATAAACATATATATGAAGGCGTAGCTGTTCATTCAGCACCTCGCATTTACTGCGAGGTGCGTGAGAAAGAAGCTGAACAGCCAAGGCCACACCGAAGGCGTCCCTTGGGAGGCGCATTTCCAATGCGACAAAAGGAGCCTGCGCCTGGCCTCGTAACTGTGAAGGAACTTGTGACTGAACAGTTACGAAGGAGCGTATGACTGAGCAGTAAAGAGTAAACGTAACTGTTCAGCCAGCACCTCGCATTTACTGCGAGGTGCGTGAGACAAAAGTTGAACAGCCAAGGCCACACCGAAGGCGTCCCTTGGGAGGCGCACTTCCAATGCGACGAAAAGAGCCTGCGCCTGGCCTCGTAACTGTGAAGGAGCTTATGACTGAACAGTTACGAGTAAACGTATATGGCAGCTGTCGGTCACATTTTTCCCTCACAGTTACCATAAATCTCAGAAAGTGCACAAAAACTTTACAATTTCCTCATTTTTCGAACATACTTTACTCATATATATGCTTTATATTAGTACTCAGATATGTTAGAACTTCTTTTAACATATATCTTTTTCTTTTTCATACTCGCCGGGTCCTCACGGACCCGGCCCTCCTTCTTTTTTACCGGCCGCGAGGCCGGTTTTTTATTCGCTCTTTTAACGGCCGCGAGGCCGGTTTTTTTATTCGCTCTTTTAACGGCCGCGAGGCCGGGTCTTTTGTATTCTCTTTTTACCAACCTCAGGGACGTTTTTGTGTACCCGCGAAGTCAAATACAGATACATGGAAAAAAGTATCTGTACCTGGCTTCTCCCCCGGCGTACCTTGTTCCCCTTCCGATTCCTTCCCCGGCCGGCGCAGCATACTGACGTCTGGTATTTACCGTCTGTTCCTGCTCACTGATCCAGGGAGGCGCAATCCCGCCTTTACACCTGAGATCCAATTACTCCGTCTGCAGTGATCCTCATAAACGCAAAAAAAATCACCATCCCCACAGCTCTACGTCTGCAAAAACAGTGATTTCCATGCGCCCTCAGGGGCTCGAACCCTGGACACCCTGATTAAGAGTCAGGTGCTCTACCAACTGAGCTAAGGGCGCATAACCTGTTGAAGCGTTGTCTCTCGCTTCAACAGTGGATATAATAGTACATTTCCTCCCGGATGTCAACAACTTTTTTTATTTTTTTTCAGATATATGTGATGACCCATCCCAGGATGATCAGTACGCCGATGCAGGTCATCATGAGGGCAAAGGAGAAGCTCCCGAAGAGCGGTGCACAGGCCTGGCGGATCTGCTCATGGAAGGAGGCGACCCGTCCAAGGCTGGGCTGGTCGGCCCGGACCGCAGCTCTTTCTCTGAAAAGCGTGCGCCTGGACAGCACCACAAGGGTATCGGGGCCGATGCTGATCAATCTGCCAAGGAAAGTGCCGACTGCGAGCGCGCCTTTGCACAAGGGTGTGAGCAGGCGGTTCTCTCCGAACACCGAGACGATCGTCCCGAAAAATCCCGGCAGCCATCTGGTCAGCAGCGGTCTGTAGAACGCGTTCTCCAGATCCAGCCAGGCAGGCCAGAGATTGACATAAGATCCGTTTTTGTAAAGAACACGCCGCACGATCCACAGATAGACGGCCAGGCCGATGGCCAGGGAAATCAGGCCGCCCTTCAGATTGGCGAACGTAAAAGCCTTGAACGCAAGGATCTCCTCATATCCGGTCATAAACGAGGCCAGACGGGTCATAATCCCCGGCTGTCCCAGCACAGCCATCAGCACGGAGGAACCGCAGATCACTGCCGTGCTCGTCCTGTTCATATAATTTACATCCGCGTCAAACTGAGCCTGACGGGTCGGATGCTCCTGTACAAAGACCGCGATAAAAAGCTTCAGCATATATGCAAAGGTAAGGCCGCCGGAGATCAGGAAGATCCATTCCACCACATGCAGCAGCCCGGAGAGGGAATGGATGGTATGGATTCCCTCCACGATGCCCTCATGCAGCAGCGTCTTGCTGATGTAGCCGTTAAAGCCCGGAACGCCGCTGATGCCGAGCCCGCCCAGTGCGAAGGCAATCTTCAGCCTCCACTTTTTGCGTCCCCAGCCGCGGATATCATCCAGCGTCAGCACGCCGAGATTCATGACGACCACACCGGCAGCCATGAACAGGGTCAGCTTGATCAGCGAATGATTGAGCATGTGCAGCATGGTGCCGGACAGCGCCAGCACGATCCCTTCCTCACACTCTGCCGTGGTAAGCAACACGTACATGCCGATCCCTGTCAGGATAAAACCGATCTGGGACATGGAAGAGCAGGCCAGCGTCCGCTTGAGATTTACGGAAAACAGGGCCAGCACAGCGCCGAGCGCCATGGTGATCACGCCGAGAATGAGCACGATCAGGCCAAAGGAGCGGTTATCCGCCAAAGCGCCCAGCGTCGTCATCAGGATCCCGTATACGCCCACCTTGGTCAGGATGCCGGATAAAAGCGCCGAGCCCGGGGACGGTGCCACGGGGTGCGCCTTCGGCAGCCAGACATGTACCGGAAACATACCTGCCTTGCAGCCAAAGCCAAAGAGAATGCAGCAGCCCGCCGCAAGGATCCTTCCATGCTGATCCGATGCCGCCACAGCTGACCTGAGCTGGTCAAAGCGAAGGGTGTGAATGGTTTCGTTCAGCAATGCCAGTCCCATAAAGAGGACAAGTCCGCCGATCACCGCGATAAACAGGTACGTATACCCGGCCCGGATCGCATCCGGAGTCCTCTCGTGGATTACCCAGGTAAAGGACGTGAATGAAAGGATCTCAAAAAAGATAAACGCCGTCATCAGATCCGCGGAGAGCATGACACCCTCCGTCGCTCCAAGCGTCATCAGCACAAAAAAGTAATACCGGTTCAGGCCTTCCCTCTCATGGGCAAAATATTCTCCGCAGAAGAGAGTCGTAAAAGCCCACATAAATGCCGTCACGATGGCATATACGCACCGGAATCCGTCCGCGGTAAAGTGAAGACCGCTGCCGAAAACCAGCGGAATGTCTTCCGAGGGCATCCAGTACAGCAGCAACACCGTCATCAGCAGCTCGATCAATGTGGCGGCTGCGGCGAAACGGTCCCGGGCCGTCTCAGATTCCTTTCCGGCCACATAGGAAAGCACCGCAGCCAGGAAGGGAAGAAAAACAATCAGCAGGATCATGCTGAACCTCCTTCAAGTATACGTTTCTGGTAACTGTTCAGTCGCAAGCTCCTTCACAGTTACGAGGCCGGGCGCAGGCTCCTTTCGTCGCAATGAAAGTGCGCCCGGCCTTGGCTGTTCGACTTCTTTCTCACACACCTCGCAGTAAATGCGAGGTGCTGACTGCACAGTTAGGATCTGTTCAGATGAGCCCCGCGCCGATCGTATCCAGCAGTCTCATGAACGGACCGGGCACCATGCCCAGCAGGACATTGGCCGCGGTAAAGACTCCGATCGGCAGCAGCATACGCCAGCCGGCTTCATGGAGCTTCCCGTCAGAAGGATACCTGTCTCCTCCGCGGATCGGGAAAAAGGCCCGGACGGTGATGGTCAGCGTATACATCGCGCTCAGGAAAGCGGCCCCGATCAGGCACAGGATCCCGAAAACCGCAACGCCGCTGCTCTCTCCGATCCCCGCATAGATCAGTCTCAGCTTTGAGACAAACCCGCAGCCGAGGGGCACGCCGATCAGCGACAGGGATACAATCGTAAACAGACCGAAGGTCACGGGCATGCGTTTGCCCACGCCGTTGATCTCATAGATATATTCATGTCCCGTCATATGCATGAACGCGCCTGCGCACAAAAAGAGCGTGATCTTGATGATGCCGTGGAAGACCATGTGCGAGACACCGCCCACCAGGCCGTCGGGGCTCATCAGCGTGATGCCGAAGAGCATATAGGACAGATTGCTGACCGTTGAATACGCCAGCCGGCGTTTAAAATGGCGTTCCCTGAGTGCCAGGACTGCGCTGAAAAGCAGGCCGAAGGAAGCCAGCGTCATGGCCGTATACTGCACCCAGGATCCCCGCAGCAGATCCGGCCCGATGCTGTAATAGGTCAGCCTGGTCACGGCGAATACACCGGAGTTGACCACCGCCACCGCGTGCAGGAGTGCTGTCACCGGCGTCGGGGCCACACTGGCTGTAGGCAGCCAGTAATAAAAAGGAAATACCGCGGCCTTGCAGCCAAAGCCGAAAAAGCCGAAAAAGTAAACCAGGCACATCAGCCGCCTGTCGGGTGTTCCGATCAGGCTTCCGCCATAGCGGAAGATCCCTTCCCCGCCGCCCAGCGTGACCAGCAGCACGGCGATCAGCCCCAAGGCCGCACCTCCGATGAGGTAAACCGCATAGACTCTGGCGGCATACATGCTCTGATGATCCCGGTAATGCCATACCATCGGGATCGTCACCAGCGTCAGCATTTCAAAAAACACATACAACGTGAGGATACTCGCCGAAAAAGCCAGGGCCAGCGTGATCCCGTAGGTCATCATGAAAAAGCCGAAGAAGGAATTCCTGTGGGACGCATGGGACATATAGTCAAACGCATACAGTGTCACCAGAGGCCACATGATGGAGACCATGCCCGCAAAGACCATGCTCAGCCCATCCACGTGGAAATCCACGGAAAAGCCGCGGGTAAAGTAATACAACGTAAAAGCCGGACTGGTGCCCTTCAGCAGGATGAGCCAGACCAGGATGGTGGTCAGGCAGGTGATCACCATCGTATATTTCCGACGGTTTCGTTCGGCCTGCCCCGGCGAAGCAAGCAAAAGCCCGCCCCCGGCCAGCGGCAGTACAATAGCAGATAAGATCAGAGCGGAGCTCAAAACAATACCTCCACAAGGCTGCCGCCGAACACACCGACCAGCAGCGCCACGATACAAAGACACATCATGGGGATCGTCATCAGGCGGGACGGCTCAGCAGATACAGGCTCAGCCACAGCAGCCTCTTCTCCCTCCGACTTGCCTGGGAAGAATCCGTCGATGGCAAGCGGCAGCAGATAACCAGCCGTGAGCAGGGCAGAGATCAGGAGAATGATCACCGGCAGGACGCCCATGAAGCCATGCCCGGCCTGGATCGCCGCGGAAGCGATGACCCATTTGCTTAAGAAACCGGCCATCGGCGGGATGCCGACCAGGGACAGGGAGGCCAGCAGGAAGCACCAGAGCGTCACAGGCATGCGCGCGCCTATGCCCTTGAGTTCTTCCGCATCCACGTTCCTGACGCCAAGCTTGTAGATAAAGATACCGGCCACCAGGAAGAGGCAGCCCTTGGCACTGGCATGACCCATCAGATGGATCAGGCCGCCCTTCAGGCCTTCGTCCGACATGAAGGAAAGTCCCAGCAGGATATAGGAAATCTGGCTGACTGTGGAATACGCCAGCCGCTTTTTCAGGATTTTTTCCCGGAACGCCATCATGGACCCCATAAAGATGGTCAGCATCGCCAGGCAGGACCAGGCCGTCTGCACCCAGGTTCCTCTGAGGAAATCAGCCCCGATGGAGAAATAAACCAGCCGGATGATCGCCAGGACGCCGGCCTTTGCGATGATACCGGAAAGCAATGCGGAGGCAGGTGCCGGGGCGATGGGATGGGCCGTGGGCAGCCATCCGTGCATGGGATACATACCGGCCTTGGTGCCGAAGCCGATGACCGCGAGAAATGTCACCGCCAGCAGCACGCCCTCATGGCCCGCCACAGCCGCCGGATCCAGGAAACCGCCATAGACGAACGAGCGGCCGCCGCTTCCATAATAATAAATGTAGAAAACGCCCAGCAGGCCGAGCAGCGCGCCGGCCACCGAATAAAAGAGATATTTCGCGGCCGCCGCGATCGCCGCTTTTGTCCGTTCTTGCAGCACCAGCGGCATGGAGGTCAGCGTCGCCGCCTCAAAGCACAGGTAGACCGTCACGAGGTTCGCGGAAGCACAGCAGGCGATCAGCGCGCCGAAGGAGAGGAAGAAGAAGGCAAAAAAGAAATTGGGATCCTCTTCCATCGTCATATATTCAAATGAATAGAATGTCACAGCCGTGTATAAAATGAGCACCGCCGCCAGCACATACCGGCCGACCCCGTCAAATCCGAAGCTGAGGGTGACGTTTTCGGAAAACTCAAGCAGCGTGACAGGCTTCGCAAATGCCATTGCGAGAACCGCGAGCAGATCCGTGATCAGGATCGTCAGTATATAATATTCGTTTCGTTTTTTTTCATCCTGTACCCGGATCGCGGAAAAGATCACGCCCGCGATCATGGGAAACAGAAAAGCAAGTATGGTGATCATCCTCTAATGTTCCTCCCTTGATTTGGAGTCAACCTGCCGGTCTTTTTGCCCGGCCGCATCCTGTATAAACCGTTTGTACAGCCCGCTATGCCCGCAGTTTCTGCCGGCAGATCCGGGCCAGATCCTCCGTCAGGCCCCTTAGAACATGGCCAGCCCTCGCTGGATCAGATCCACTATGACCCAGGAAAACAGTCCCAGAAATACATTTCCGGCAGTCAATACGATCATCGGCAGATGATAATCCAGTCCGGTCGTCTGTCCTTCGTACGGTCGTTCCTCGTCGTCGGCATCGGGCTCCTGTGCCTGCTCAGCCCCAGGCTCCTTCGCTGTTACGACTTCTCCGTCTGTGTCATCCGGCGTCTTCTCGCGCTCAGGATCCGTGTAGATCCGGACCATCGTCCGGATAAAATACATGGCATTGAGCAGAGAGCTCACCGCCAGCACCACCATCACGGCGATCACCGTCCGCCAGCTGCCGCTGTCGACCGCAGCCACACCAAAGAGCAGTTTGGATGAAAAACCGGCCAGTATGGGAATGCCGATCATGGACAGGGAGCTGATGATAAATGTCCGGCCGGCTGCACGGCATTTGAGCGCGCTTCCCTGCATATATTTAAACTCCAGCCGGTCCCCTGAGACCTCCGCCAGCCGCGGAGTGGTCAGGAAAAGCTGGGATTTTGTCAGCGCGTGGGCCAGGATATGGAACATGGCCGCCGTATAGCCGGCGATGCCTCCGATTCCCAGACCCATGTAGATATATCCGATCTGAGCCGCAGATGAAAAAGCCGTCATGCGGTTTATATTGCGGGCCCTGATGGCTGAAAACGAGCCGAAAATGATTCCGCACATCCCCAGGATCAGCAGGATCCTGTTCAGCGGCAGCACCTTCAGCACTTCCATTCCCACCACACGGTAATAAATCTTGAACAGCAGCAGAATGTACGCCTTTGACACCAGCGAGGACAGGATCGCGGCCGAGGTCGGCGTCGCCCTGCCGTAGGTATCCGGCATCCAGAAATGGAAGGGAAACAGGCCGCTCTTGATCGCAAGACCGATCGTCAGGATCCCCAGCGCGATCGACAGCACAGGCAGATGCGCAGGTTCTTTCGCGATCTCAACGATGGATTGATGCATGTTCACCATCAGCAGATGGCCGGTGATATCATAGAGCAGCACGACTCCCAGCAGGAACAGGCCTGACCCGAGCAGATTCAGGATCATGTACCGCATGGCTGCCAGAGTCGTACGGCCGATCTCCCTCACCAGCAGGATACCACAGCTGGTCAGCGTCAGGATCTCCAGGAACACATAGCCTGTAAAGATATCGTTCGTCCAGATAATGGACATCAGCGCGGCCGTCATCAGGTTGATCAGCGTGAAGTACAGATTGATCCGGCTCTCGTCCAGATCTTTTTTCAGATACCGCCCGCCCGCAATCACGGAGCAGAGCATGATCACCAGAAAGCTGACGGCCATCAGCGCTTCGAGTATGCCCGCCCGGATCTCATTGCCCCACGGGGCCGGGAACTCGCCCATCACATAGGTAAAGGACTGACCGGTGCGCATCGTATATGAAAGCACCGCGCCGGTCATCATGATCAGGATGACCTCATAGATCATCGTATATATTTTTGCTTTCTTTCCCGACAGAACTGTGCAGAGCACACCCGAGAACAGGCTCAGCACAATGGTAAATAGCGGGAAGTTCCATACAAAGCCCAACTCACCTGTCCTCCATCTCATGCTTTGACATCCGGTAGATGTCGTCGATATTGAGTGTATGATACCTCCGGTACAGCCGCACGGTCATGGAAAGGGTCAGCGCCGTCACAGACACGGAAACCACGATGCCCGTGAGCACCAGCCCCGCAGGCACCGGGTTGATATAAGCCTCGACCGACTGTACGCCGTCTGTGATGATCGGCGCTTTCCTCCCGGAAATATATCCCATGGATGCCAGGAACAGGAAAGTTCCCGTATCCATGATGTTCATCCCCATCAGTTTTTTTATGAGGTTCCGCTGAAAGAGCAGCATCGTAAAGCCTACGCCGAACAGGATGATCGCCGCGGCCTCCACGTAATTATTCAGAAATGTTTCCAGCATAGTCCAGTCCTTTCCTCTTTCATACCTCCTGCGAGCCGATGCTGCCCCGCCGGAACAGGCTGTAAAACCCGAACATGGTGCACGCCACCACCAGGCCTACCGCAATGTCAAGCGGCAGGATCAGTCCGCCGGACAGGATCGCTCCGGGCGTCCCCTTTGGAATACCGTTGGGGATCGAATTGGCTCCGGTGATAAAGACATAGCCCTTGGCAAAACTGTAGAAGGACAGCGAAGCCACGCTCGCAAAGGAGAAAAAGCGCCGGGTAAAAAAGCGATCCGTCGTTTCAAAACCGCATGAGGCAGCAAAAATGATCATGCCCGCGCCGAGGATCGCCCCGCCTGAGAAACCGCCTCCCGGCGAATTCTGGCCGTTGAGCAGGATATAAATGCCGTACAGAAAGATCATCGGGATCAGGATCAAACCGACCTTGCGCAGGATCATGTCGTTGCTCACCGCGAAAAAGCGGTCTGCGGTGATCCTGTAATAATCCTCATACCCTTTGCGCATGTTCTTTTTATCCCTGCGCAGCAGGATCGTCACGCAAATCAAGGCCGTAAACAGGACATGGGACTCTCCCAGGGTATCAAACGCACGATAATCGAGGATCATCCCGGAAACGATATTGACGGCGCCTGTCTCATGCAGTCCGTCCTCCACATAGCGGCGGACCACCTCGACGGTGCGCGGATTTTCCTGTCCGAAGTAGGGAAGATTGGCCACTGTAAACAGCAGGACACCGATCAGGGTCACGCAGCTGATCACAGCTATGGCCAGGTACAGTCTGTCAAATATCCTGCGGCACTTTTCTTCCAGAACGACGGCGCGGTCCGCCTGGTCTGCTGCTTCCACAAGCACTTTGCGGTGCGCTTTTACAGCTTCTCTGGGCTCATCATGGACCTCGGCGGCATCCAGGAAATCCTCCATCGCTTCATAGTCGCCATCAAGCCATTTAAAAAAACCTTCTCTCACGACTTCTCCTCCCCCGCCGCCGTTTCATCCGGGCCGAAGGTCTCTCCCTCCAGATAGCTGTCGCCCGCGTCCTCGGCGTCGATCTTTCGCAGGGTCAGCAGGAACAGCATGCCGCTGACACCCGCGCCTACCGCAGCCTCCGTGATCGCCAGATCCGGCGACTCGAGCAGGATCCATACGATACACATAATGGAGCTGTAGGACATGAAGATCACCACAGCCCGCAGCAGATTTCCTGTCAGGTTCACGCAGATTGCGCAGCCGATCAGCAGGATCAGCAGGATCACTTCCAGTACAGTCCTCATGCCGTCATCTCCTCTTCCGTTTGCGGGCGCCATGGCTTCTGCCGGATGGGCCCTGCTTTTTGTTTTTTTCAGTATTGCGCGTCTGAGCGGGATGAAGGGGTTCATCCCTGGTCACATGCTCATATAGTTCGGGATTGGTATAATATTCGATCTGACTCATAAGGTGAGAGGACACCGGAGAAGTCAGCCACAGCAGAACTACCAGCAGCAGGAGTTTGAGGCTGGTCATATTCAGTCCGTTGCCGACGGCCAGGGCCGCCATCATCAGCAAAATCCCGAGGGAATCACCGATCCCGGCTGCATGCACACGGTTGAGCACAAAGCCAAAGCGCCAGACACCTGCCACCGCGCTGACAAAGCATCCAAGCGCGCCGATCATCAGAACGGCTGTTATGATAAAACGGATCCAGGCAATCATTCCTCATCGCCCCCTTCCTCATCCTGCGGGGTATCCTCTTTCATTTCAAGGAGGCGGTAGTGTTCCGTTCTCCTGGGGTGCTCAGGAATGTACGTGATGGCGAGGATCAACACGGCGACAAAGCTGATCATGACATAGATCAGGGCCACATCGGCCAGATAGCCTTCGTCAAGCAGCACCGTGAGGATGGCAATGGAACATACCACCATCGTTCCGATCATATTTATAGAAAGGATCCGGTCGGTGACCCGGGGTCCGATGACCGAGCGGACGACCATGATTCCCATCAGTATCGCCAGAATAACCAGCGCGCCTATATATAGGGCATGAAAAGCAGATTCAGCATTCATCACTTATTCTCCTTTTTCGCAGTCCAGGGGGTGCGTCTGACCAGCTCTTTGCGGATCACTTCCAGTGCTCCTGCTTCATGGTCCGCATCCGGTTCATCCAGCTTTCGCAGGAGCTTCACAAAAGAGGACTCTGTGATCCCGTCGCCATACTCCCTGCGCAGGCAGTGTACGACAAAGAAATCTCCCTCCTGGAAAACGGTGATCGTACCGGGCGTAAGTGTGATCGAATTGGCCAGCAGGACGTTCTGAAAATCCGTCCGCAGTCCGGAATGGAATTCAATGATCACGGGATCCGGCGACGCGTTCGAATCCAGCGCTACACGGATCACATTGGCAGCCGCCAGGACGACTTCGCGGATCAGATTTCTTACATATAAAAGCATCCATGGAATGTTGTGCAGGAAGCGTTGGCCGATCTCCCTTTTGTAGCCAAGGAAGTGTGAGGCAAACAGATAGAGCACACCGGTGAGGATGAGGCCGATAAGGATGACCTCAAGGGTGATGGTGCCGTTAAAGATCAGCCAGCATAGAAAAAATAGAATAAACATGGAGTTATCTCCTCGTATTTTTATACTAGAGGGTCTTAATACGTGGAATGCTTTGCTTCCACGTATTTAGAGCCTCTGCATATACCGCGCGGAAAATCAGGTACATTTTCCATTTATATGTTCGCGCGAGTATATTCGTAGGAACACGATCAAGATTGGGGGGCGTCCCCCTATGTTTTTAGCCTATCACTTTGGGAGGCAAAAGTCAACGCCGGGTGCGCGCGGGGAGAGATGAGTCCCGGGGACAGGTTCCCTGACTCATCCATCGATCGTAGATCGAGTGAGTCAGGGAACCTGTCCCCGTGACTCATTTTGAGGGCCAGGCCTTACATTCATGCAGATGGTTTCAGAAGTTTGAGTTTCATCATGCAGATGGGATTTCCCTGGGCGGAAAATTTTTCCTCATATTCGGTCATCACATTTCCCACGGATAGTACCGGGTCTGCGTGTAGATCCATGGTGGATGCGATGAGTTCCCATGCCGGTGCGTTGCGGGCAGTTTCCAGGGAGAAATCATAAAGCTCCTGGTTGTCCGTCTTAAAGATCAGTTCGCCGTTCTGGCGAAGCACGTGCGTATATCGTTCGAGGAAGCGGGCGGAGGTCAGTCTCCTGTCCGCGTGGCGAGCTTTCGGCCAGGGATCAGAGAAATTCAGGTAGAGGCGATCCGCCTCTCCGGGCGCAAATACATCGGCCAGCTGCCTGGCATCCATGCGGATGAAGAACAGGTTGTGAAAGGGGCCGTCTTTGTCTTCTTCTGCGACCCGATGCTGAACAGCCCGCAGAAGTACGCTGTCATACATTTCTATTCCCACATGGATGATCCCGGGATTCAGGCGAGCCTGCTCCATTATAAAGCGGCCTTTACCCATCCCGACCTCAATGTACAGAGAGCCGTCCATCCCGGCCCGTTCGCGCCAGTGACCGCGCCAGGCTTCAGGATCCTGCACTACAAAGATGCTTTCTTTGATTTCCTCTTTTGCACCAGGTATATTTCGAAGCCTCATCAATCCTCCCCGTTACTGCAGCAGTTTAATAATCCTCGTAGTCTTCATAGTCCTCGTAATCTTCGTAGTCTTCGTAGTCTTCGTAATCTTCGTAATCCTCGTAGTCCTCATAATCCTCATAATAAGAATCATCGTCCGAGCTGCCCGAGGATCCGCCTGATGAGGCATAGGACCCCGCATATTCATCAAAGATCCTGTCGAGTTCATCGGTGCCTGTGGATGGAGTGACTTTGACGGAGAGGATCTCATCCGCCCTGGCTTTCAGGCCTTCAACAGTCAGGCCGGCATCATAGTACACATTCAGGCTGTGTGAGGCGGCCAGTTCCTCGGTATAGCTGTCGAGCCGGTATACCCCATAGACACCGTAATCGTAATCATAATGATCGACCAGCGGAATCAGATCCGGAGAAAGAATCGAGATCTCGGTATTCTCCCCTTCCGTCGTCTTCTGGATCGTAAATTTTGCCAGGCCCCCCAGGCACCTGTCTGTCTGATCCTCTCCGGCCAGGAAATTCCCCAGGCTGTAATAAATGAGCATCTTGTGCCCGGCTTCATCCGCCATGGTTCCGTAAGGCTGCAATACATGGGGAAAACTTCCGATCAGCACGTCCACGCCGGCATTCAGCAGAAAAGAAGCCCACTGCTTCTGATACTCATTCGGCATGGTCTGCCCTTCTTCTCCCCAGTGCGCACAGAAGATGATGCAATCCGCCGCGCTTTCCGCCTGCGAGATCATCGCCGAAACAGCCTCCGTGGAAAATGTGTCCAGCACATAACCGCTGCCGGAGCTGCTCTGGCCCTCCGTCGCAGTCCCATCCTGCTCCTCATAAAACTCGTCGGATCCTTCTTCCCCGGAGGAATCTCCACCCCCGGATGTAAGACCCGTTGTACTCCCGTTCACAGGAATCACATAATTGAGCAGCGCTACCCGGATCCCGTTGACCTCCGCAAGCTTTAGGGCAGGACTCCCCGTATGGACTCCGAGTACCTGAACCTGCGGATGCGACGAAGCCCAGTACTGCATCGTCGAGGAAAGACCGTCCTGTCCCTGATCCGCCGCATATTCCGTCGCAAAGCTCACGACGTCAAAACCGGCATCCACCAGCGCATCCCCGACCTCTGACGGAGTATAATACGGGAAATAACCGCTGGCATAATCGTGGCCGGGCGCGAAGGGCGTCTCCTGATTTACGATGGCCATATCCGCGGCCTGAATATCACTGCGGACCTCTTTATAGAGGTGGGTGTAATTCCACTGGTCATTGTCCAGCTGACCGGAATTAAGTGCATTCTGCTGGATGAGATTATCCCCGACAGCCACCACGGTGGCCGTGGTCACCGTCCTGTCTGCCGCTGCGGCCGCGCTTCCGTCTGCCTGTGCATTCATAGTGTCCTGAGCGGCTTTCGCCGCCTCCTCGGCTGGCTTTCGCACCATGGAATAGTCAAGACGGTTAAATATCAGACAAATCAAAGCCAGCACGACCAGTGATACGATCATGCTGACTCTGGAATTGAGTCTTTCTGTAAGATTTAAAGGAAGGTTGTCATCTCGTCTCATTCTTTTGCCCTGCGTTTTCTGTTGATGGCTCCGATGCAAAGTGCAGCCGCAAAATACCAGATTCCGTTTGTGGAACGATTCGGCTACGGCTGACGCCTGACGGTCAATAAGCCTGTTATTTACAATTTAAACGATTCCGGTAACTGTTCAGTCAGCACCTCGCATTTACTGCGAGGTGCGTGGGATAAAAGCCCAACAGCCAAGGCCAGGCGCACTTCCAATGCGACGAAAGGAGCCTGCGCCTGGCCCGTAACTGTGAAGGAGCTTGTGACTGAA
>JAFWDX010000477.1 GCA_017515945.1 Blautia sp.
ACTTCACACACATCGCCTGTACCTTCCAGGGGATCGAATACCCGCCCGATCTGATCCGCCGCCTCTGCCTGAATGGTCGGGAAGAGGAATACAGAAAAACATGCTACAGCAACCGCGAAGCCGTGGACCTGTTTCTCTTTGAACGGGACAACAAACGTTTCGCCAGTGAATACCGGAAGTTCTGTGATTCCCTGAAGGATGAAAAGTACCTCTTCACTGAGGCCGTCAAAGCCGGCATCGACTGGCTCATTTACCGTGAATCCGGCTCGACCGCCCTGGCCTTCAAGGTCGGCCACATCAAAAAGTACATAGTAAAGGACGCGCCGGAATTCATCAAAGCGTTCAAAACCGGGCAGACGACCGAGTATGGGAAAGACCTGATTCTCACCCATGATCCGGACAATTTCAATGAAACCGACGCCGCCGTCATAAAGCTCCTCATGGCGGCAAAATATACAAAAGGCCGCCGTTCCGACAAAAACAACAAACGATACATCACCGTGCCCGACAGTGTCCTGGGCAGTATGCTCGAGCTGCTGGCCGGCCGTACGGTTTCCTACAACGATCTCCCCTGCAGGATCCGCCTGGATTCCAGTAAGATCCGCCTGCAGATCAGCAGCGACTATGTCCCCTCCGTGGATATCGACACAGCAACGCAGGAATTTTTAGAGCTGGTCGGCAAAGGATATCTGCTGACCTTTTCTGATAAAGACGACTGCTTATATATGGACCGGGTAGAGGGCACGTCCGAAGAAATCGGCCTGATCCGGTTTGTGCAGGGCAATCCCGGCACCAGCATACGGCCCATTCTGGGCGATTTCAAAAAGAACATCTACTCCCGTTTCTTTGAGATGATCGATGTGGACAAGACTGTCCAGGCAGATTTCAAGCTGAGCGAGATCCGGCTGAACACCTATTTCGACTACGACAGAGAAGGAATCACCGCCAAAACCAGGATCTACAGGGACGGGACAGAGGTCACCTCCGGCCATCTGACCGAACGGATCGACCAGGTAAAGCTCGAGCATCTGCAGAATTATCTTTCCGCCCTGGGCTTTTCCAACGGTCTTCTGGAGAACGACAGCCAGATCCTGGCCTTCTTAAGGCTGGATTTCACCCGCCTTAAAAGCCTGACCAATGTGTATCTGTCCGAAGACCTGCAAAAGATGGAGCTCAGGACGATCAACAAGCCCGTGATCCGTGTGACCTATGACAATAATATCGTCAGCGTATTCCTTGAAAAGAGCGAGTACAACGAGGATGAGCTGGCCCAGATCCTCGCCGCGATCCGCAAAAAGAAGAAATTCATCCTGATGAGCGGGAACCGGATCGTCGATCTGGACTCGGAAGCCGCCAGGGATTTCGGCGAAGCGGTATCGGATTTCGGGATGAATCCCAAAGATCTGTATAAGAAAAAGACCGTCTCCATGATCACCGCCATCAAGGCCTTTTCCCACGAACGGAGCTGCCGCGTGGATAAATACCTGCGGGATATGATCGAGGAGATCCGTTCCTTTAAAGAAGCAGAAATTCCCCTGCCGAAGATTGCCGGCGAGCTTCGCCCTTATCAGGAGGAGGGCTTTAAATGGATGTCCATCCTGGCCAATTACGGTATGGGCGGCATTCTGGCGGACGATATGGGACTGGGGAAAACCATCCAGGTCATCGCCCTGATCAAGTCTGACATGACCAGAAAGCCTTCCCTGGTAGTCTGCCCGAAAAGCCTGATCTTCAACTGGCTGAACGAATTCGGGCGTTTTGACCCCAAAACACCCGTGACGGCCATCTATGGCCCGGACAGCAAACGCAGCGAGATCATAAACGCCATCGATTATAAGAAAAAGGGCGTTTACATTACCTCTTATGATTCCCTGCGAAACGACATCGACAAATACACCGGCCAGTTCAATTACGGCATCCTGGACGAAGCACAGTATATCAAAAACGTCCACGCGCAAAAGACAAAATCCGTCAAGGAGCTCAAGGTCACGCACCGTTTTGCCCTAACCGGAACACCCATCGAAAACAGCGTGGTGGATCTGTGGAGCATCTTTGATTACATCATGCCCGGCTACTTCGAAGAACTGACCCGCTTTAAAGAAAGCGATACCGCCGACATCGCCCGCAAATCCGCTCCCTTCATCCTGCGCAGGGTCAAGGAAGACGTATTGGAGGACCTTCCACCCAAATACGAACGAATCCTCTCCGCCGACATGAGCGACGGCCAGCGCAAACTCTACGAAGCCATGCGCCTCGAGGCCCGCGAACGCCTCGAGAGCGGCGGCAAAGCCTTTGACATCCTCCCCTGGCTCACCCGCCTCCGTCAGGTGTGCGTAGACCCCGCCATGTTCGTGGACGGCTACGATCAGGGCAGCGGCAAAATGGACATGCTGAGGAACCTCATCCCCGAATACCTGGAGCAAGGCCACCGGCTCCTGATCTTCTCCCAGTTCGTCAAAGCCCTGGAAGAAGTCCGGCTCATGCTCCATGACCTCGGCATCGCCACCTATTTCCTGAGCGGAGCCACCCCCGCCCAGGACCGGATCGAAATGATGGACTCCTTCAACAACGGCAGCGGCACAGACGTATTCCTGATCTCCCTCAAAGCCGGCGGCACCGGCCTCAACCTCACCGGCGCCGACACCGTCATCCACATCGACCCCTGGTGGAACGTCGCCGCTGAAAACCAGGCCTCTGACCGCACCCACCGCATCGGCCAGACCCGCAACGTCGAGGTGATCAAACTCATCGCCGCCGACAGCATCGAACAACGCGTCGTCGAACTGCAGGACATCAAAAAAGAAGTCATCAAACAGGTCATCTCCGACGACGACGGCTCTGTCACAAGTGCCAGCCTGGAAGATATCGCGTTCGTACTGAAGTAACAGGGTAAACCAAGGGGAGGGTCCTTTTGTGTGAAACAGGGGGGACGGTTCCTCGTTCCACCATAAATGGTGGAATGAGGAACCGTCCCCCGTTTCACACAAAAGGACCGTCCCCTTGGTTTACCTTGACTCAAAGGCTTTTTGCAACCAGCTCCGGATCATTGATCGCGTTATCCAAAAGTCGGCTCAAAAAATCTGTATAACCCTTTCCTGTAGCCTTTGCTTTCTCAAGAGTATCCTGGGATATTCTCAATGACAAAACTGGCTTTACACGCTTCGCCCTTCTGTTTCTCGCTATCTCTGCCATCTCCGCGTACTGCTCTATAGAAAGCTCCGGAGCATCTTCATCCGGAGTGGGTGTACGCTCTGCAGCCATTTCAATTTCTTTTACCATCGCATCTGTCGGCTGTTGACCGGCATATATAGTTGTCCTGATAATTTTCTCATTCTCCATAGTAGATCCTCCTCTCTGTCGAATTTGCCATGCGTGCCGAAATCAGTCTTGCAGCGTCACCGCGCATGGTATAAACAACGAACAAAATACCTTGCACGCATCCAATTACGACATATCGGTCTTCATCTGTGCTGTGCAATCTGTCATAATACTCTATCCGTTCCTCATCAGCAAATACCAGCGCAGCTGTTTCAAAACTTATGCCATGTTTCTCAATATTTATCTGATTTTTATTCTCGTCCCATTCAACCAGGATTTCATCAATTTTCTTATTCATAGGCTAAGTATAACTAAAAGTATTACGTATAGTCAAGCATATAAAAAAAAGTTGAGGGAGCCATATCCCAACACCTTCTTTTATTTTCCCACTTCCGACAGATCATAAAAAGGAGTTTTCCTATTTTTCCTGGAAAACGTTAACACCTCCCTGCACTGACCGTATTTTATCAGGAGAACCACTGGTTCTCTTTTTTCAACAGCAAAAAGGTGAAACAGCGGTTCACTAATTCTGTCCTTATATGTCAGATAGAATTTCCTTACATTTTTCAGCGTGTCCTTCGAGTATCCACGTCCGAATTCCTCTGTCAAAGCCTCTGACAATCTGTCAATCACATGAGCACCGTACTTTGCCCGATCCTGTCCGTTTTGCTGTTCCTCCACAATCCAACGTCCGAGCGCATAATTTGTCATCAGTTCAATGATGTTGATGTGTTGGACAGCAAGGCCTCGTGCATATCTGATAAGCTCAATGGAATTCCGACACAGTGCATTCATGTCTGTGATTACCATTGCTTCATTATCAGCAGGCAGATCTATCTTCATTACTTTTCACCTGCCTTTCCTGATTTGGCAAATGTAGCCTTCTCCAATTCCGCTACCTTCTCCTGATATAACCTCATCAGCCATGCTACGCAGGCTGCCTCGTCAGTCTCCTTGATCGGCATACCGTAGGCTGCCATCACGGCAGCATCGTTGCGCTGGTGGGCCTTGCGGAGTTCCGGGGGCATGGTAAGCGGATCGTATAGAACGGCGAGGGACGCATCCGGGTAGAGGGCACGGGCATCCAAGATTCCCTGGGCAGTCTTGTCGATGGCCGCTTTCTGAGCGTCTTTGGGAGACGGCCATGGGA
>JAFWDX010000478.1 GCA_017515945.1 Blautia sp.
CCCCTGACTCATGAAGGAACCAGCCCCTCTGTCTTATTTTCCTGAGGTCCATTCCCCATATCACTGTGTCAGGTTCTGCACCCACTTATATTTCGCAAAACGATACATGACCCACGGGATCTTCCCGACTTCATCCAGGCACGTGCACGCATACACAGCAGCACCGGCCAGTGAAAGACAAAGGCTCCCAGCAGAGCCAGCGGGATCGCGACGCCCCACATGCATACAGCCAAGCTGTACATGTCAAAAAT
Organism: Blautia sp.; assembly: GCA_017515945.1. GTDB lineage: Bacteria > Bacillota > Clostridia > Lachnospirales > Lachnospiraceae > Blautia_A. The sequence continues at coordinate 252 of JAFWDX010000478.1, forward strand.
GGTATCTCCGCCTCCGTCCAGCACACCGTTTATGGTCACCGTATTGACACAGCGGCCGATCATGTAGATGGCCATGATCACCATCATGCCTGTCAGGTACTTCTGGGCCTGATCCGAGAGGATCACCATGTGCACGACCAGCGGAGTGACGGCCAGAACAAGGGCCGTCGACCCAAAACCGATCACGTAGGAAAGGTTCCTGAGTTTGATGCCGTAGGCTTTGCCACGTGCCAGCTGTCCGGCGCCGAGCTCGTTGCCGACCATGATGCCGGCGGCGGCGCCGATACCGTTGCAGGCGCAGCATACCAGGTCACGGACAACGGCAGCCACGGAATTGGCCGCGGCCGCGTCCACGCCCATGTGGCCGATGATTGCCGTATAAGAGGTAAAGCCGACGCCCCAGAAAAGGGAACCGCCCATCAGTGGGAGACACTGGCGGGCAAAATCACGTCCCAGCTGACGGCCTGTGGCGAAGAGCTTCCCGAGAGCCGGCCGGATGTAGTCCTTTCCGGAGGAAATGATCAGGCAGGCTGCAAACTCGATGACACGGGCCAGAGTCGTGGCAAGAGCCGCCCCGCGGGCCTCCATCCGCGGCGCGCCCAGCAGGCCGAAGATAAAAATGGCGTTGAAGATGATATTCAGGATCACGGCGCCGGAGCTTATAAACGCGCAGGGCTGCACATGCTCCGTCACCTTCATCGTCGCCAGATAACACTGGGAGATCCCGGTCAGCAGATAGGACCAGCCGGCTATGCGCAGATAAGTGCTTCCGATGGCGATCAGTCCGGCATCGCCGGTAAACAGCAGCATCAGTTTGCCCGGGATCAGCTCACAGGCCGCAAAGAACAGCAGGGAGATCAGGCCGGCGTAGCGCAGCATCAGATGAAAAAGCGCCTGGATCGTTTTTTTATCGCCTTTTCCCCAGTACTGTGCACCGAGAATAGAGCCAGCTCCTGTGATCGCAGCCAGAAACATGTTCTGGACAAACTGGATCTGGGTGGCCAGCGAGACGGCCGTCATTTCCGCCTGTGCCACACGCCCCAGCATCAAGGCATCTCCGGCAGCCACCATGGCGAGCATCAGATGCTGGAACATGATTGGCAGTGAAAGCTGCCACAGTTTGCGGTAAAAAACCTGGTTGTCGACGGGTTCCGGCTTTAATTCTCTGACATTCATCTTTTATCCTCATTTAAGTTTACTGAAATCAAACATATCCCCGATCGATACCCCGATCGGCTCCGGGTGCAGATAATCGATCACCTTTTTCAGCTCCGCCTTGTAATCAGCCGGGTTGCTGATCATAGCATACAGGTGCGCCGTGTTGCGGGCATCATAGAGCGCATCATGCTGTTTCCCCTCAAAATCATCGCCTGTATACATCAGCGCGTCCTCCAGGGACACCTGCCGGGTCAGGCCGATCACCTCGCCAAAGGCCTTCTGCAGGTCATACCACTGCTAAAGCAGGTTTTTCTCTGGACCCTCAAGCGTATATTCTTTTAACCGGATCTCCTTCATGAGCTGTTTTTTGTCGCTGTCGCTCCACTCGATGAGCAGGATTTCATCCTGAAAACCGGCAAGCCACGCAAGAAAGCTTTCCATGGCAGTTGCAAATCCCGGTGACTGGCTGACCATTTCGGTGGTAATGCCGGTCAGATGCTGAATGACCTCTTCAATCTCGCCTTCATTATAATCCGGATGCACATACGTCATGAACGAGCCGATCTCCTCATGCGCCTCATTCATGGCAATCGCTCCGATCTCGATGATCTCTCTCGTCAGCTCATTGACCTTCAGGCGGCGCCTGATCCGGTTCATTTCCAGATCCAGCACGATATATTTCATACGCTGCTCCCCTCTTCTTTTTCCCATCGTAAGGATTTGTAAAGAAGTCTGACCGCTAATCCTGTACCCTGCGGCAAAATAACTTCTTTACAACTCCTGACATTACAGTCACAATTTGGATCTGTAAAGAAATAACTTCACCATCTTTTCGTCCGATTGCAACGGTCAAAATTTCTTACACAGCCCGTTATGCGCGCAATTTTTGACCGTCAAACTCGAACGTAAATCCTGCGCAATCTGGAAAAGTTATTTCTTTACAGCTTCTTACTTTCCTTCATATTTCCGCCCATCCGGTTTACAAGAGCGGCATGATCACGTTCGTCCATAACCAGCTGACCGGCATGGCCAGGATCATCGCGGGAATCATATCCGCAGTAGGAAACATCTTTACCTTGATCATCCTGAAACCGGTGGCAAGCAGCAGCACGCCGCCAACTGCTTTGAAATCATTGATCATATCCGGTGTCGTATAGGGAAAGATGACGCCGCCGAGCAGAAAGAGTGTGATAAAAACAGCAAAGGACGGAGCCGCGATAAACGCGACGACCATACCCAGTGTACAGGAAAAGATCAGGGCTGTAAAGAAATCGAGAATGGATTTTGAGATCAGGATACTCGCATCCCCGCTCATCCCCTCTACGATCGCACCATAGATCCCTGTACCGCTCGCGCAGAAAAGCACGATCACCGTCAGCAGCTCAGCCTGCCGTGTCTGCGCATCATCCCCCGTCTGCTCTGTGTGAAGGATCTTCCCGATCGCACGCTGCATGGCTCCGCACATTTTTTCGATCATCCCGCCAAAATGGATCGCAGACCCCAGAGCCGTTCCGATCACAACGGAAAATACAACGGCCGGCATGTTTTTCATGAGTCTGATGCTGCTGATCCCCATGGTCATGGCGCAGGCACCAAAGATCATATTCATCTTCTGCTTGAAATCATCGCTCAGCCATTGTCCTGCGAACGAACCGATCAGTCCGCCGATAAAGATCGATAGTGTATTGATGATAACTCCTTTTGGCATATGGGGTACCTCCATTCATTCTCCGTAACTGTTCAGCCACAGGCTCCTTCACAGTAATAAAGCCGGTCGCAGGCTCCTTTCCTAGCAATAAAAGTGCGTCCGGCTCTGGTTGTTTAACTTACTATTTACAATATATCCTTCACTGCGGGCATAATGCCGCATGCTTTCCGGCCGCCGCACCGCTCGACCACGCCCACTGCAGGTTATACCCGCCGCAGGTCCCGTCCACATCCAGCACCTCTCCGCACAGATAAAGACCACTGCATACGAGAGATTCCATGGATTCCGGATCAACCTGCCGGGTATCGACTCCGCCCGCGCAGACCTGTGCATGGGAAAAATCCTGTGTCCCGGTGACTTCCAGGGTAAATGTTTTGACAGACTTTGCGGGATCCTTCTCTTTTGCCAGGACCTGGCAGAGTCTGTCCGGGAAAAGCCCTGTCAGCAGATCCCTGACCGGGCGCTGCGGCCATTTCTCCCGCCTTTTTTCCAGGAAGCAGCGCAGCTGAGGCAGTGTCAGGTCAGGAAAGAAATCAAGGTACACCTGCACATTTTTTTTCTCTCTCAGCGCGACCGAGGCAAAGCGGCTCACGCAGAAAACCGGAATACCGGAGACGCCGTATTCCGTCAGCTGGACCTCTCCGCTCTCCCGGGCAGCCTCTCTTCCATCGATCTGCACAGTCACCACAGCCTGTGTCCGCACCCCCGCCCAGGATGCAAAAGACATTCCCCTGCATCTGAGACCTGTCAGGGCAGGTACTGGTTCGATCACATGATGTCCGAGAGACCTGGCCAGATCATAACCATCCCTACCGGAGCCCTGTATGGCGGAGGCATTTGAACCGGCAGCCAGGATGACTTTATCCGCGTGATATTGCCAGCCCTGTGTCTGTACTGTAAAACCGTTTTCATTCCGGGTGATCTGCGTCACTTTCTCCCTGGTTTTGACCTTGACCCGAAGGCTGGCCAGTTCCATCGTCAGGGCCTGGATCATGCTCTGGGCCTGCATGGACCGGGGGTACATATACCCGTCTTTATTGACCGTATAAATCCCCAGATCCGTAAAAAAAGCGATGGTATCCTGCACGGTAAACGCCGAGAGTGCCGCAGCCGGAAATCCGGGATCGGAGGAACGATAACAGTCCGGGCGCTGCACAAGGTTGGTAAAGTTGCAGCGGCCGTTCCCGGTCGCACCAAGCTTTCTCCCCGGATGGTCGTTCCCCTCCAGGAGTGTGACTCCCGCGCCGTACCGGGTCGCCTGAATCGCGGCCATCATACCTGACGCGCCGGCGCCGATGACGATAACTGTATGATTATCCATATATGATCTCCCGGAATCTGTTCAACAGACTTTCCCTTTATTTTCAATGCAGGAGCTCCGGCTCCCTCTCCCAGAGCTTTTGCAATGACATCATCACTCCGAGCTTCGCATGCTCCCAGGTCAGCCCACCCTGAAAATACACGGCATAGGGTTCCCTGCAGGGGCCGTCCGCGGAAAGCTCAATAGAAGAGCCCTGTACAAATGCGCCTGCCGCCATGATGACCCGGCTGTCATAACCGGGCATATCCCAGGGCTCCGGATCCACAAAGCTGTCCACCGGGGCGGCCGCCTGGATGCCCTTGCAGAAGGCCACCAGCCGTTCTTCGCTGCCCAGCGTGACAGCCTGGATGATATCCTGCCGTGTCTCACGACCATCCGGGATCACGGGGAAACCGAGGCTTTCATACACATTCGCCGCAAAAACCGCTCCCTTGAGAGCTCCCTTCGTGATCATCGGGGCCAGGAAAAAGCCCTGATACAGTGAACGGTTTACGCCAAGTGACGCGCCGACCTCGGCTCCGAGCCCCGGGCAGGTCATCCGCGCCGCGGCGTTGTCGATGCACGCACGTGTGCCTGCAATATATCCGCCGATCGGTGCCAGACCTCCCCCCGGATTTTTGATCAGTGAGCCGACCGTCATGTCCGCTCCCACATCAC
>JAFWDX010000479.1 GCA_017515945.1 Blautia sp.
AAGGAACCTGTCCCTGGCTCAAAGGAACCCGCCCCCATCTTACCAATATATTTCCCAGTCGGGCTTCAGCAGCCGGTTCAGTGCCTCCATAAAGAAATAGTCGCCCCATATCACACATTCGTCCACACCTTCCTGTGTGCACGTGTTATAAGGACTTTTCTTTGAATACGTTCCATGCAGGAGCTGCCCGTTGCTTTCCTGCGCGGAGCGGGACTGATAACCGTCGATCAGTGCTTTGACGAGTCTTTGCGCTGTATCCGCATAAAATTCGGCCTGAGCGCCTTCCAGATGCCGGCTCATCTCCAGCATACCGCATGCCGCGATCGCCGCCGAGGATGAATCCCGGGGTTCGTCTGCCCCGTCTGCGTCTGAGAAGGTCAGATCCCAGTAAGGGCAAAGGTCGGCGGGAAGGTGCTCCAGGAAATAGGATGTCACACGTGTAAACGCCTCGCGGTATTCCTCCCTGTGCGTGTACCGGTAAGCCATGGCAGTCCCGTAAACGCCCCAGGCCTGCCCGCGGGCCCAGGCTGATCCGTCCCGGTAACCCTGGCAGGTGGCGCCGTGGTCAAAATCACCCGTCACAGGATTCATGAAAACAGTATGCCAGGTGGAATTGTCTTCCCGAATGCCCCAGGTCATGGCCGTGTGCAGATGACGGTCGGCAATTTCCTTATAGCGCGTCTGCCTGGTTTCCTCAAAAGCCCAGTAGAGCAGGGGAAGATTCAGCAGGCAGTCGATAATAAAGCGATAGTTATCCGGCGCACCCATTTCTCCCCAGGCCTGCAGAAAACCGCCCACCTCCTGAAAACGTGTAAGCAGCTGATCCGCGGCCATCAGGGCAGCCTCCCGTCCCTGAGCAGAGCCGGTCAGTTTGAAGGCGGCCACACAGGAAGGGGTATACAAAAAGCCCATGTCATGATGATCCACATCATCGCGGGTCCGGATCCGCTCCATAAATGAAGCGACATGACGGAGTCCGCCTGCCTTTAATTCTTCTTTTCTGGCTTCATTCTTCTCGTTCTCATAAGCCAGCCAGACCTCGCCGGTCCAGAAACCACTGGTCCAGCTCCTGTTTGATCCGGGGATATAAAACCCGTGACTGGATGCCGGTCCGGGGAATGCGTCCCCGAAATCCCTCAGCATCAGCAGGGTCTTGTCGATACAACAGGCCATGGCCGCTTCGATCTCCTGACGCGAGGGCTTTGGATGGGAGGTAAGTATTTCGTTGGTAATCCATTTGTTCATGTCGGCTATTCCCTCTCTTTCACAGGCGAGGTGCTGATTGAACAGTTTCATTATAGCAACACAAAAGGACCGTCCCTATGATCTTACGGTTCCATAAAGCCATGTTTCATTTGATACGGGATCGCTCTCAACCCGCAGTTCACCGCCGGGCTCCGTGAAAGCAGCCTTGACGCGTCTGCCGGCCTTTTTTGCCAGAAACATCCCAGCAGCGGCTGTGCCGCTGGCACATGAATTTTCCCAGAATACTGTAGCGCTGCCGGGAATAAACACCAATGGTGTGAGTGCGGAGGCAGCCGTATCCAGAAACATCAGACCCAGTCCTTCTGCGTTCAGACTCTCGCACCATAAGCGTACAGCCTCTTCGGCGGCGGCTCGGTCCTGCAGAAGAGAATAAAAAGCGGAGTCCGATTCTATGACAATATGAGAAATTCCCTCCATCCGCACCACAGGAAGCGCAGACTGGATCTTGCCGAATGTGAATTCCTTTGTCAGTATATCCAGCGAAGCCGGCATATGTACACCGGCGCTGTAACATCCCGCGGAAATCTCCTGCAGACGGACTTCCACCGGCCTGGCTGCACCGGAAACCCGCAGGCGTACTTCCGCCAGTCCGGTTGTATGCGGCCTGCCATCTGTCCTGCTGCGAAGCAGATATAGAGCTGCCGCGCACATAGTCGCATTGCCGCAGAATTCGCCGCCTGCCATACGCAGCAGGGCATGGACTTGTGTCTGTACTGCGTCGTCCTGCTGCGAAACTGTGGAATCGGGCTCGTCAGTCGCAGCAACTCCAGCGAAACCAGCTCCACCAGTCGCTGCAGTTCCGGCAGGGCTGAGTCCGCTGGTCGTTTCAGTTCCAGCAGGCTCGAGCCCGCTATTCGTCGAAGCTCCACCTGTCGCCATAGCCCCGGTGGGATCGGGCTTGCCAGTCACCGCAGCTTCAGCAGGGCCAAACTCGCCAGCCACCTCAGCCCCTGCCGCGGTACGAAAGAATCCGACCTGCTCTGCCGCAGGATGCCGCCTCATCAACCGCGCGGCAACCTCCGGCTGTTCCCCCACAGGCACATCATCCTCCACGAGGATCGTGATGTTTCCTGTCGGGTCAAATATCGTGTAACGCAATCCCGGAATATGTTCCTCCGCTGGTGCCGTTTCCTTAAACATATGCGGCTGCGCAGCCGTAACTTCTTTCCCGGATACGATTACATCTTCAGTCTGTCTGCTCATCATTATCTGTCAAACACGCGGAGGAACTGCTTCGTCCGCTCCTCCTTCGGATTTTCGAACACTTCGCGGGGATCCCCCTGCTCGACGATGACGCCGCCGGCCATAAAGAGGACCCGGTTGCTGACCGCCTTTGCAAAGGGCATCTCGTGGGTGACGACCACCATGGTCATCTTTTCCTCGGCCAGCTGCCGGATGACCTTCAGGACCTCGCCCGTCAGCTCCGGATCCAGCGCGGAGGTGGGCTCGTCAAAGAAAAGGATCTCAGGCTTCATGGCCAGAGCCCTGGCGATGGCCACGCGCTGCTGCTGGCCGCCGGAGAGCTGGTATGGATAAGCCTTGGCCTTGTCCGCGATCCCCATCTTGGCCAGGAGCTCCATGGCGGTCGCTTCCGCCTCGTCCTTGCTCCGGTGCTGGTTGTGGATCGGGGCGTCGGTCAGATTTTTGAGCACATTATAATGCGGAAACAGATTGAACTGCTGGAAAACAAGTCCGCAATAACTGCGGAAATGCTGCAGCTGCTGATGATGGACATAGACAGCCCGTCCTTCCGCGTCCGTGTGGGCGGCCTTTTCGCCCATGTAAAGGATCTCGCCGCCGTCGATGGTCTCCAGGAAGGTCGCGCACCGCAGCAGAGTGGATTTGCCGGAGCCGGAGGGGCCGATGATGCTGACCACCTCGCCGCTGTCCACGCCGAAGCTGATGTCCTTGAGGACCTCCAGACCGTCAAAATGCTTCCGGATATTGTTCATTTCTATGATCATTGTCTCGCCGCCTCCCTTCTTATCTGTAGTAATTCAGAGCCTTTTCGATCTGCTCCATGATAAATGCCACCACGTAATTCGCGATGAAGTAGAAAACACCTGCGATCAGGAAGGGCATAAAGGATGTCTGGGAAGCCGAGATCTGCTTGGCGAGGGAAAAGACCTCCTGGTAGGCCAGCGTAAAGGCCAGGGAGGTATCCTTGACCAGCGTGATGACCTCATTCGTCACGGAAGGCATGATCCGCTTGATGACCTGCGGCAGAATGATCCGCATGAAGGTCTTGCCCTTGGAATATCCAAGGACCGTGGCGGCCTCATACTGGCCAACGGGAATGGATTCGATCCCACCGCGGTAGATCTCCGCGAAATACGCAGCGTAGTTCACGACGAAGCCCAGGATCAGCGAAGGAAAACGCCAGCCGCGGATCGGCAGATTGAACAGATAATAAGGCCCGAAATACCAGACCAGGAGCTGGAGCATCAGCGGAGTCCCGCGGATGACGGAAATATAGACGCGGATGAACCCGCGCACGATGGCAAAACGGGATTTGCGCAGCAGCGCCACGATCATGCCAAGAGGCAGAGAACCGAGCAGCGTCAGCGCAAAGATGCCGGTCGTCCGGAGCATGCCGGCCGACATGGTGGAAAGCATAGTAGATAAAGTCATGTTTATTCCTCACTATAATGTCAACGGGGACGGTTCTCGTTGACAACTTTTGGTGGTCGTACCCTGCGTGGAAAAATGCGAAAAACCGGCACGTCCGGGAAACTACGTCTCCGGCGTGCCGGTTATAGGCCGCGGGTATTTTAAACCCGCGGCCTGTATGTTCCATTTTCGTAGTCTGTACATCAGTCTGCATGATCCAATATCCGCAGCCTGTGCATTGGCCAGCCTTATTCAGCAGCCTCAGTCTCCTCGGCGGCAGCTTCGGTCTCTTCGACAGTTTCGGCCTCTTCGGCAGCAGCCGTAGCTTCTTCAGCAGCAGCCTCGGTCTCAGCCTCTTCAGCAGCCTCAGCCTCTTCAGCAGGAGCTCCTTCTGTGCCTTTGTTCAGGGAGAGATAATCATAGATCTCCGGATACTTCTTGCCGATCTCATCATAAGTGCCGTCAGCAGCCAAGGCCTCCAGAGCCGCGTTGATCTTTTCGCACAGCTCGGTGTCGTCCTTGCGGAAGCCGATCGCGTACTGTTCGCTGCCAAGCTCTTCCTCGAGATACTCATAATCCTCTTCGCCGCTCATCAGGTAGTTGCCGCTGGTGACGTCGATGGCGATGGCGTCGATGGCGCCGGCCTTGAGGTCATTGAAGGCGATGGTGTAGGTCTCATAAACCTCGAGGGAAGCGAAGGTGGAGGCGAGCTCCGCCTGGCCCTCTTCGTCGTTGAGCATGTCATAAGCAGATGTGGAGGTCTGTACGCCAACGGTCTTGCCAGCCAGATCGGCGAGCGTCTTGATGCCGCTGTCCTTGGCGACCATGATCATCTGTGTATTGTCAGAATATGGAATACTCCAGAGGTAGTCGTCCTCACGGCCGTTCATGGTGAATCCGGACCAGATGCAGTCACAGCTGCCGGCATTGAGCTCAGCGTCCTTGGCATCCCAGTTGAAGGGAACGGCTTCGTACTCCCAGCCATAATAATCGCAGACAGCCTGAGCCATCTCTACGTCAAAGCCGCTGGTCTCGCCGGCGTCATTGATGTAGGAATAAGGCGGATAGTCAAGGTCGAAACCATGTTTGAAAACATAGGTCTCGCCATCAGCCTCGGCGTCAGCCTCAGCAGCGTCTTCCTCGGCGGCGGCTTCTGTGGTTTCCTCAGCCTCAGCGGCCTCTGTGGTTTCCTCAGCCTCGGCAGCCTCTTCGGCGGATACAGCTGCATATCCGGCAAAAGCGGAAGCGGCCATGGTCAGTGCAAGAATTACGGCGAATTTTTTCTTCATAGTCTGTCAG
>JAFWDX010000480.1 GCA_017515945.1 Blautia sp.
GAAAGGAGCCTGCGCCTGGCCCGTAACTGTGAAGGAGCTTGTGACTGAACAGTTACGAAATGAGATGGAATATCTTAGTACCTTAAAATGATTGGGAGGCGCACTTTCAATGCGACAAAAGGAGCCTGCGCCTGGCCTGTAACTGTGAAGGAACTTGTGACTGAACAGTTACGAAAAAACAGGCCGAGATGAGGATATCCCCATCTCGGCCTGTTGTAATGGTCACAGCTTTTATTTACCGTAAATCATATTTCACCACATCAAACACCGCTGCCCCGTCGCACCCGAATATCACCTGATCCGCCGTGAGCGGTGTGTAAAGCGTTGCGCTCATCACCTGCTCTCCGTCATTGACAAAGACCTCGACACTGTAGCGGTCCAGGATCAGGCGCAGGCGGAGCCGGCCGTCCTGTCCGGAGGCAAGCTTGCTCCGGCGCTGGTGGATGATGGCCCTGCGGGAGCCGGAAAATTTGCGGTCGATCTTGAGTACACGCTCCCTTGGCCGGAAGCTGACGGTGGTGTGGAACATGTCGTTTGCAGCGAAATGGATAGAAAACTTCTGATATAGTTCGGCGTCCTGCGCAGGACGGATCTCAATCTCCATATCCAGCTTCCTGCCATGGATATCAGGGAAATTCATTTCACCCTGCAGGCTCACATCCATGTGCTCCACCTTGTTTTCTCTCATGGCAAGCAGTTCGCGGATGGGGGCCTGATAGAGGCGGCCGTTTCTGACTGAGAGCTCTCTGGGCAGGCTCATCTGGCCCTGCCATTTTCCATGGGGAGCGCGGAACTCGATGGTATCCCAGTTCTGCATCCAGCCGATCATCACCCGGCGGCCGTCGGGGGTAAGAACAGTCTGCGGCGCGTAAAAATCGATACCGTAATCTACGGACTGATTGAATTCCTCATGGAAGGTCTCCGTCTCCTCGTCATAGTCTCCGATGAGACAAAGCGTTCCGTTGCCGTTATGATATTCAAAGCCCTGGGGAAGGATGTCCTGCGGGCTGGTCAGCAGGACCTGCCTGCCATCCAGCGGGAAGAAGTCGGGGCATTCCCACATCAGGCCGAAACGGCAGCGGTTTTCGGCGAGGACTTTTTTGTATTTCCAGCTGATCCCGTCCGGACTCTCAAAAAGCAGGATCTGTCCGCTTCCGTCCGCGGGTCTGTTTCCCGCTGCGCACCGGTATGTGCCGTCGGCCAGACGCCAGACCTTGGGATCGCGGAAATCCGCACGGCTGAAGCCCTCCGGCAGATCGTTGCTCTCGATCACAGGGTTGCCCTCATATTTGTCAAAATTGATGCCGTCCCCGATCGCCAGGCACTGAGTCTGATGATCGCGCATCGTCCCGTCTGCCTGGGGCTCCTTGCGCACGCCGGTATACATCAGCATGAGGCGCCCGTCCGGCAGTTCGGCCGCATTGCCGCTGAAACATCCGTCCTGGTCATAGGGCATGTCCGGAGCCAGCGCTGCGGGTGCGTATTCCCAGTGAAGCAGATCGCTGCTCACAGCATGCCCCCAGTGCATGGGTCCCCATTTCGGCTCGTAGGGATAATACTGATAAAACATGTGATACTGCCCCTTATAATAGCAAAAGCCATTGGGGTCGTTCATCCATCCCACATATGCGGAAAGATGGAAAGAAGGGCGCTCCGCCTCCGTGACATTTCTTCCGAACATCTCCTCGTGCTTTCGCGCATCCCGCAACATCTGACTGGTCATATTCGCCTCCCGATTGTATTTTTATACTAGAGGGTCTTAATA
>JAFWDX010000481.1 GCA_017515945.1 Blautia sp.
CCTGTCCCCGTGACTCATTTGGAGGGCCAGACCCCACTTACCTACTTACCTGTCCGCTCTCGCAAACACTGCAGCCACGCTCTCATGCCCGTCATACTTCGCCACACCGATGGCCACGGTCAGCGCCTGTGCACTGCAGTTCTTCCTCAGCTCCTCAGTCAGGCTGTCGATATATTCCAGATCATGTCCCTGGGCAATCACCGCAAACTGGTCGCCGGCCACCCTGAATACCGGGCTGTGTTTAAAGGTTTCGCAGATCTGTCCGCATACATCCCGGATCAGCCTGTCACCTTCCTGTCGGCCTTTCGTCTCGTTGACGAGGGGCAGTTCGCTGATCCTGCACAGCAGAATGGCATAACGGACCTCCTGTCCTTCTCTGATCTGTTCGGACAGATACTCTGACATGTTATCATAGGAGCTCCTGTCTTTGACTCCGGTGAGCGTGTCCAGGTGCACCTTGCTGCGTGCGGAGGACAGTTTCCGAATGTAATCCTGCTCGCGCCTTACCTGCGTATCAATGTTATTTACCCCAATGATCAGCAGCGATCTGTCCTGTTCTTCAACCTGAACCGCCTTAAGTCTCACATAGTGCGGTTTTCCGGACAGAAACAGCCTGTATATAAAGGAGTATACCCCGTTTTCCCTGACTTCCTTCATGATATTGTCTCTGGTCAGCAGGGTCTGGTATTTTTCGAGATCATCCGGACAGACCAGGCGTTCTCCCTCTGCCACGGAGTGGGCGAAGAAATCATCACCCTCTGCAGGCACGCCGATCCCGGCATATTCGCTGTTCGTCTGGTACTCAATATAATGGCCCGTTTCTGCATCAACAGTATAAATACAGATAAAATCCTGAAGAAGCGCACTGAGTCTGGAAAACAGGACCTTTTCCGCCTGCATGCGGGACATCGCTTCTTTCTGCCGCATCTGGACGTCCACGTTGGTCACGCCCACAATGATATGGGAGCGGTCAGCCGGCAGCCGGACAGCCTTCATATCCACATAAGTCGGTTCTCCATCCATCATCAGTCGATATGTAACCCTAAACTGTCCCTCATTGTCCAAAGCTCTGATCACATTCTCTCTGGTGAAAGCTTTGATAAAGCTCTCCTGATCCGCCTCGTAAAAACGCTGCAGCGCGTCCTTGCGTCCGTTCGCAAAAAAGTCTTCCCCATGTCTCTCCACGACCAGGTCTTCATGCTCCGCATCAGGACTGTACTGGATAAACTTTTCTGTATCCAGACTCACATAATACAGGTCTACATAGTCAGCCGCCAGCGCTCTGGCCATCTGGCCATAGTTCGTTCCTGTACCGGTTCCCTCCCGGATGACGGCCAGTACGGCTACAGCTACCGCGGTAGTGCCCGTAACCGGATTGACGGCAACACGCCGCAGGAGGGTATGGACCATGGTATCCTCATCCACCTTTTCATCCATGATCATACGCTTTCCATCCTGGCTGCACTGTACCACGCCCTTGAGGAACATGGCTCCTGTCCCGCCCGGATGACCGGTGATATCCAGCTCTTTCGTACTGTACGCCACATGCAGGGTACGTTCCATAAAGTCGCGGTAGGAACGGTTGCACCGGTTATATTTCACCTTTGTGCCGTTTACCTCCATGATACTCATGGGAAGGGTATTAAAATACTGATTGAAGGTATCATCGCTCTCATTTGCGACGATAGCCATATCGTACAGGTTGATCCGTCCGACGGACGCGAAATAATCTGCTTCCTCGGGATTCTCAAACTGAAGGGAAGAACCGTCTTTACTCAGGGTGAGGATTTTCTCGAAAGGAACCGGCCTGCCATAATAATACCCCTGGATCCTGGTGCAGCCGATCTCCCGCAGAAATTCCACCTGTTCCTGCTGTTCCACGCCTTCGCAGACCGTCTCCATACCCAGACCGATGGCCATGTTCATCAGCTCTGTCAATATGATCCTGCTCTCCTCTCCCTCATTGAAACGCTCCATAAAGCGCATGTCAAATTTGATAAGGTCGAAACGGATCTGATGAAGCACGTCCAGCGTGGAATAACCGCTGCCAAAGTCATCCATCCACACAGGAAAGCCCAGCTGGCGGAACCGGCCGATCTGTTCCCTCATAAATTCAAAGTCACTGCCGATAATACTCTCCGTAATCTCGATCGTGATCATGGAGCGCGTGATCCCCGCATCATCCACCCGGCGGCGGATTTCCTCCACCACGTCACAGCTCTCAAAATCCATGCGGGAAAGGTTGATGGACTGGGGAACCAGATAAAGACCGGCCTCTTTCTGCCGCTTCATTTTTTTCAGAACCTGGTCCACCACATAAAGATCAAGTCTCCAGATCAGCTTTGACTCCTCGAGAGCAGGAATGAAGTCCGCCGGAGAAAGGGATCCCATCTGCGGATCGATCCAGCGGGCCAGTGCCTCTTCATCACAGATCTTTCCGGCCGATGTCCGGATGATAGGCTGATAGTAAACTCTGATCCATCCTTCATCCAGGGCCTTGTCCAGATTGTTGATGACATAGCGGTGGATTTCGCTTTTCCTGAGCATGGTCTCATCATAATATGTGACGCTGGAAGAAAACTCACCCCTGTTCTGATCACAGGCCAGCTTGGCCCGGTCACAGGCGATGTTCACATCCACACTCTCCAGCCTGTCCGGATAAACACCCGCGCGGACGGACAGCCGTTCACTGCCGATAGCGGTCTCGCAATCCTCCAGAACTGCCGCCAGAAGTCTCTCTGACGATTCCTCATCTGTCACGGCCGCAAAATGACCGCCGTTCATACGGCATACCCTGTGATCTCCGAAATGACGCGCGAGTATCCCGGCAAAGCTCACGATCAGACGATCCCCCATTTCAAAGCTGTACTGCCGGTTATAGTACCCGAGTCCGATGATATCAAAATACAGCATACTGACCTGCCGGCCCTCTGAGTGGAGGCGGGCTCTTTCGTCGCGCGCAAGCCTGAAAAAATAACGCATGTTCGGCAGATCTGTCAGCCTGTCGTGATAGATCTGATGATTCAGATCATCGATATAGTGCCTGATCTGATCGCGCATCTGCTTGAACGCCGTGGTCAGCGTGCCGATCTCATTGCTCCCTCGGTAATTCAGATCGACATCATAATCCGCATTGGCCAGGCGCTTGGAGGCAGCCGTAAGCTGCTTCAACGGGTTTGTAATGACCTTCATCGCCAGAAGAATCAGGATCACATTAAAAATAATGACAGCGACTGCGATCATCAGGATCATCTCGATCAGTCTGATCCAGGGAGCGTTGATCTCATCGGCCAGCGCGATGCTGACCAGCTTCATATTATTGGAGAGCGTGGAGAAGGACATCAGCCTTTCCTTGCCCTCTGCGGTATATCGGATCAGCCTGTCTCCGCTGCTGTCCTCCCGGAGCATTTCTGTGCGGACGTCCAGCCCCAGGTCGTTCAGGTCACTGCCGATGGGCGCGTCAGGATGATAGATCACCCTCTGGTTCTCATCCAGGAGACACACAAATCCCCTGTCGTATACACGGACCGAATCAACCTGCGCGATCAGTGTATCGCACGGTATGTCCATGCCCATCACGCCGATCAGCATCCCGGCTTTATAGATCGGGACAAAATAGGAACAGATCCACAGCTCCCGCGCCGGTTCTGCCCGATAGGGGCCCACCCAGGCGGGACGTCCTTTTTCGACTGCGGCCTCATACCAGGTCGAGTCCAGCAGATCCGCAGGTCCGAGCTGCTCCGCATCCAGATGCTCCTGTTCTATAAACCCGGTTTTTCCCATTTTCATATAGAAAAAACCATGGTTCTCCTGACTTATCTCAGGACTGATACAATAGTAATAAGCGGACACACCGTGTGTATAATCCGCCACACCTGAAAAGAATTCCTGGATCCTCCCACAGTATTTCTCCAGGTATTCATCCAGCGCAGCAGCCTGTTCATCCGTCTGAGAAATCGGCTCAGACTCTGTCCTGACAGCTCCGCATTCCACCAGGAAAACGCTGTCCAGATTTTCCACGGCAATATTGGCGGCGATCTCCACGGACTGCTCAATGCTTTCAAAATATTTTTCCAGAGATTTCTTCGTGTCCCTGGTGATCAGGTTCATCATATCCGCAGAATTCTGGTTGGTTTCGCTCTGGATAACGGCATAACTCGCGCCAAAAACGAGAAGGATGCTCGAAAGGATCGCCGCGATGGTGATGGCTGTGATCTGTATTCGGATCGAGCGCATGATTTCTTCCTCCTGTTTATACCGGACGGTCTGACCACACGGATCTCCATGATCCCACGAATTCAGACGATCTGGTATAACTGATCTGTCACAGTCTTTCTGTACAATGACAAAGCTGTTCCGTCACAGTCCTTCTGTACTGCGGCAGAACTGCTCCGACACTGTCTTTTTATACTCGCGCGATCAGATAAATGGAAAATGTACCTGATTTTCCGCGCGGTATATGCAGAGGCTCTAAAAAGCATTCCACGTATTAAGACCCTCTGGTATATTCAATGGACATTTCGCGATACATATTTTTGACCGAGCCATTCCAGGATGCCTGAATACCTTTCAGCCTTTCGGACGTTATATAATATCGTTGTCTGGAAAACAGAGGGATCCAGGCGGCATCCTCCTGTACGATGATACGCTCAAGATCTCTGTATTCTTTAATCCGCTCAGCGGGGTCCATAACGGTCCGGGCACGACGTACCCGTTCCAGCACCTCATCTCTGAAATAACAAAGACTCCTGAATATCGTGTTTTTTCTGTTTCCGAAGAAGGTGTAAATAAAATTGTCCGGATCATTGAAATCTGCAGTCCACAGTGCAGTGTAGCAGGCCAATCCGCCACGCTTCCTGAGCCTCATGAATTCATCCGTTCCGAGGACGTCGATCGAGGTCCGGATACCGATATCGTCCCACATGGAGGAGGCCAGCCGCAGGACGGACATTTCCCAGAGTGTTGACGACTCGTTTACACTGATCTTCAGATCAAAGCCATCCGGATATCCGGCTTCTTTCAGTAATGCCTTTGCCTGCTGCGGATCGTAGGGGATTGCCTCCAGATCCGGATTAAAGCCATAGAGACCGTGGGGATAGATCCCGTTCTCCACGCTGCCCCGCCCTGCGTAGACTGCCGCCAGCAGTAAGGACCGATTCAGTGAGAGCTGCATGGCCTTTCTCACCCGGACATCGTTCAGAGGCGGAAAGATCTCGTTGAGCGCAATGTAGGTAATGCCGATACGGGGTACCATAAAAAGTCTGTCCTGGTAAATATCGCCATGGATGAAATATTCAGCCACATTTCCCACTTCGTCCAGATCCAGGACGTCAATCTCGCCTCTCTCGAACATTCTGCGGATCTCCCCGGGGTCGTTGACAAAACGCAGGTCAAGACCCTCACAGTGTGGGGCGCCCTGCCAGCAGTCTTTGTTTGCCGTCAGCAGCAAGCCTTCTCCCGGCGTCCATTTCCACAGGATAAAGGAGCCTGTACCGATCGTCCAGGCAGGGTCGGTGCCAAAACGGTCTCCTGCCTTTCTGGTGGTCTCCTCATCCAGGATGGATGCGCCCGGCATGGACAGGCAGGCCAGGAATGCCTGGAACGGGTACTCAAGTGTGATCGAAAAATCAAGATCACTCAGTATTTTCAAACCGTCCAGCTTATCGGTCCGGCCCTCCGTCAGAGCCTTTGCGCCGATGATGCTGTCCACAATATCCCGGTTACAGGAATCCGGATGGGTAAGCAGACGGACAAATGTATACTGTACGTCGGAAGCGGTCAGCGGCGAACCATTACTGAAGACGACATTTTCCCGCAGATGAAATGTGTAGCAGCATCCGTCAGCGGAAACCTCCCAGGACTCCGCCAGGGAAGGCAGGATCCGGCTGTTGCCGTCTTCATCGTTTTCCATTTCCACGAGACGGTTGAACACGTTCTGCGCGATCGTGTAGTGGATCGAGGTGCACTGGAAATCCACCGTGTCCGGTTCGTCCTCCACACTGACGAGGAAACGGGATGTGTCGGGGACGGAGGAGAGAGCCGACTCGTCTGCTTCAGCTGCATTATATGTTGAACTGGCTTTATTTTTTTCACTGTCTTTATATGTTTCATTTCTCTGCGGCTGTTTTGCACATGCGCAGCAGGAGAAGAATGTCATCAATATGATGAGGCGGAATATAATAGCTTTTTTGCCTGACATGATATAGTCCTC
>JAFWDX010000482.1 GCA_017515945.1 Blautia sp.
CAACAAAGCGTGAACGAAAAATGAACAAAGTATGAGCTCTGATAGGGTTCATACTTTGTTCATTTTTCGTTCACGCTTTGTTGCCAGGGCCTGACCCCACTGCCAGAGCCGCCTTCATCTCAACTCTGAATGTCCGGTACATTCATCGTCTCCGTCCATGATATCGGTCTTTATCCTCCAGCATTCTCATATCCGAGACTCTCAGCCCTTCCTCAAAGTCAAATTCATCTTTCTCCATCACACAGATTCCATAGCTGAAGGACAGCGGCAGCTCCTCGATCATACATTTCGCTGCGTCTTCCACCATTGTGTCCATGATCTTCCGAATGGCCTGCTCATCCAGGCCGGCGCACAGCACCAGGTACTCGTCGCCGCCCATGCGGATCACCCGGCAGTTTTTCTCCGGGAAGTGAGTGTTCAGCATTCTGGCCAGGATCTGGAGCATTTCATCCCCGCGGGAATGCCCGTAGGTATCATTGACTTTTTTCAGATTATTGCAGTCGACAGCGACAAACGCCACCGGCCATGTGATGCCAGGCAGTTCTTCTTTGTTCCAGACGCTCAGGTAATTCCGGTTATACAGGCCGGTCAGATAGTCCTTGTAAGCCGCTTCCTGCAGCCGGAGTCTTTCATTTCGCTCATATTCCTGCGTGATACGATGGTTCTCTTTGCGCAGCTGATAACGGGTCCAGGCCCAGACAAGCAGACCGCACATCGCCAGGCACAGCAGGGTCAGGGCCGCGCGTACATCCTTTCTCTCATACCATCTGAACTCTTTGACAAAAGGCAGCACAGCTTCCGCTACGACTTCCCCCGTATCCGGATCCATCAGGCCATAATGGAAAACATAATGGCCGCCGTTCAGGTTGGTATAACTGATCGGCGAACAGACCCCCGTGGGATCGATGACCCATTTTCTGTCAAAGCCCTCCAGGTAGTAAAAGACCGGCGGCCGTTCAAGCCTGAAGTTGAGCGGATGGGCATTGATCTCCACACGGTTGGCGTAGGCATCCATGTGATATTCCGGCATACTCCTAACGCACACCGCCCCCTGATCCAGATCAGTCTGCATGCTCTCGATCACGACCTGATAATCCCCGTCCTGCTTTTCCTGACCGGAGGTACTGATGGACATCAGCCCCGCCGAGCCGCAGATGTAGATCAGATCAGGATCCTGCCACTGATTGGAATTGGCCGTCACCTCAAACGGCAGGCCATCCGTCCGCGTATACCTGTGATAAAGGATATCCGCATCGTCATCCCCGAGGAGAAGCTCCTCCCTGGTCTGATACACGCCGGTTCCCGCCAGGATCCAGACCTCGCCTGCCGGTGTGATCACGAAATCCAGTTCATTCGAGGAAGGAAAGCTGAGTGTATGGATCGTTTCCTGCACATCCAGCCGGTTGATTCCCGATCCGGTCACCATCCACAGACCGCCACCCGAAGGGCTGGAGCAGAATTTCATCACGACATTTGAGAGAAGCCCGTCCTCCGTAGTCAGGTGCTGCACCACCCTGGAATCCTCCACCGCAAAAATGCCATATCCGTCTGTGCCCAGCCAGATCCTGCCGTTCATGGGTGCGATACAGAGCACCCGCCTGCTGCCGTCCTCGGGATCCGCGATCAGGCCGGTCACCTCATCACCCTGGATGTGATATGCGCCTGCATCCGTTCCTGCCAGCAGTCCGCCCTCTTCATATGGCACGATACAGCGGAAATTGTCCGAAAGGATCTGCGGATATTTCTCGGAAGAATACCGCAGACATTCACCTACACGCGTATAGCACAGCAGACCAAGGCCACGGGTCGCCACCCAGAGGTTCTCCTCCTCATCCGCGTACAGACACCGGATCCGCACGGATTCCAGTTCGCTGAAACGCGGATCATAGATCACCTTATAATCCCTGGCATCCAGAATCATCAGACCCTGATCATGCCCGATGTACAGCCTCCCGCCCAGACGTACCACCGCGTTGACCACAAGGCCGCGCAGCCCGGCTGTCTGGCTGATGTTGTCAAACCGGCTGTCCAGAACCTCCAGCACGCCCTGCCGGGAAGAAAAGAACCAGTAATTTCCCTGATGATCCCGCATCATCCCGTCTACGGAATTGTCCAGAAGGAGACGCTGCAGGCGGATCCTGCCCAGCTGAAAAGCCGCAACGCCGGTATCCGAGCACAGCCAGAAGGTTTTCCCGTCGCTGCTGTAAATATCATTGATACAGCTGACCTCCGACACGGTCAAAGGCAGCAGATGGGTAAAGGACCAGTCCGCGCGGACCACCTTGTCCCCAGTCGTTCCGAGATAAAAGTTCCCGTCCGCCCGGCAGTAATACACGCTCCGGATCTTTCCTTTCTCCTCTCCAAGATCAGGCGCACGACATGTACTGCCATCATAAATCAGGAAGTCTCCTTTGCGTGAAACGAACAGGATCCTGCCGTCATCCAGCGCAAGGATACGGGAAATAAAGGTTCCGTCCACTCCCGGGATCTCCAGCTGCGTGAGTTCTCCTTCAGCCGTCAGGATCCCGACTCCGCAGTTTGTGCCAAAGCACACGGAGCCGTCGGGCATGGCCGAAAGGCACTGCGTCTCACGGGCCCAGCTCTCCTCCTCAGGCATACAGGCGGTCAGAGAGCCGTTCTGATACAGAAAGATCCCCTTATCCGGTGTGGCTATCCAGAGAGCGCCATCCTCGCCGGCCAGCAGATCCGTCACACTGATGATCTCTCCCTCGCCGATATTCTGAAAGCTCTGCCCGTCATACCGGGTCAGGCCGCCGTACCCCCCGATCCAGATAAAACCTTCGCTGGT
Organism: Blautia sp.; assembly: GCA_017515945.1. Taxonomy (GTDB): domain Bacteria; phylum Bacillota; class Clostridia; order Lachnospirales; family Lachnospiraceae; genus Blautia_A. The sequence continues at coordinate 2,810 of JAFWDX010000482.1, forward strand.
CTGGGCAATGGCGTTGGCCGCCGTGGCGGGGAGGCCTTCTCCGGATGTAAACAGCTTCTGCACATTCCCGTCCAGGTACCAGTCTTCACCGGCATGCACCGGACGCGAACATGCAGCCAACGCATATATAAAAAATAAAAACAACAGCACAAATTGATTCGGTTTTATGAAACCCTGCCGAAAGAACCGCCTGACATGCATTTCTTTCTCCCCCTTTACCGGATCCGGTTTTTACCGTAGTCCGGCTGGCAATCATCTGTTTTATATCAGAACGTCCTGATAAGTGCAATTCCACATATCATATTCAGATGCTCTGCATATGCCGCGAAGGCAACATTTACAATTTCCATAGTATACCAGTGACCGTCTCAATCATATTTAATCTTCTTTCACCACCCAGACCTCATATGCCGCGTTGTCGTCAGTCGCTGTAAACCGCTTGCCTATGAGGTCAATCTGGCACAATAACTTTAAATCTGATTGAGACGGCCCACCAGACTCTGTTTGACTTTCATAAAATGAGTCGAGGAACCTGTCCCCGCGACTCATTTCACACCGTCATGGAATAAATCTCTTTATAAATACGCTTCCCGTCCTTCTCTTCCGATTTCACGAGAGAGATCTTCTTCACGGTCATCTCCTCCGGAGCGGCGGCAGGCTTTGCCGGACGCTTCCCTTTCAGCCCACGGATCACAGTGATATGGGGCTCAAATTTACTCTTGTCACATTCGATGCCCCTCTGACTCAAGGCCATTTTCAGGTCACTGACGTATTTTTTGATCTTCTGATTTCCTTTTACCCCCACATACAGCAGGTCGCCTTTATAGCCGCAGTCTGTCAAAGACAGCCGGAAATGTTCCGCCGGCACGCTGGCCATGGCTTCCTTTACCGGATCCGCATTCTTGATCTCGCCCAGAAAGGCCAGTGTCATGTGAAGATTCTGCGCGGGCACATAGTTTCCGCCGGTTCCCTGCGTTTTCAGATCATGCATGAAACGGATCAGTTCCTTTTTGATATTGTCCGAAGGCCAGACCGCAATAAATAATCTCATGATACCTCCTTCCAGGAAAGCTCTTCATATTGCCTGGTATACAGGCCGTAATACTCTCCCTTGATCTTCATCAGCTCTGCGTGGGTTCCCCGCTCAACCACCTTGCCGTCCCGGATCACCAGGATGATGTCCGCGCCGACGATCGTCGAAAGCCGGTGGGCAATGACAAAGGAAGTGCGCCCGCGGGTAACCGCCGCGATAGCATTCTGGATCGCCCTTTCCGTCTCCGTGTCGATGGAGGCCGTCGCTTCATCCAGGATCAGGATCCTGGGATCCGCCAGAATCGCCCGGGCAAAGGACAGGAGCTGTTTTTCTCCCGTGGAAAGCTGGCTGCCTCCTTCGCCCACCTCACTGTCCAGGCCCATCGGCAGCCTGCTGACCACCTGATCGGCGCTGACCAGACGCAGGGCCTTCATGATCTCTTCGTCCGTCGCATCCGGCCTGCCGTAGCGCAGATTTTCCCGGACCGTTCCCGAAAAAAGGTGCGGCGTCTGCAGCACATACGCGATATTGCTGTGCAGCCAGAGGAGCGATCTTTCCCGGGCATCCTTCCCGTCGATCAGGATCCGTCCGCCGGTCGGCTCAAAGAACCTGCTGACCAGATTGACCAGCGTGGATTTGCCGGCCCCGGTCTCCCCGACGATGGCCACGTTCTGCCCCTGCGGAACCTTCAGGCAGAAATGCTCCAGCACCAGCTCATCCCCGTCCGGGTACCGAAAGGAAACATCGTCGAACTCCACGTCTCCCTTGAGTTCCTCCCAGTTCTCCCGTTTGGGAGAAAAGGCGTCTCCATACTTTTCGATCACCTGCGGAGAATCCGCCACCTCCGACTTTTCAGCCAGAAGGCTGGTCAGTCTTTCAATATTGACCTGGATCGCCACGACCGCCGAACATGTCTCCAGGATATTCTGGATCGGGTCGAGCATTTCCAGGGCGTAAGACATAAAAACGGACAACGTGCCCAGGGCCATCAGCCCCTCCCGGGTCATCCGGCCGCCCTTCCACAGCACCAGTGCCAGCACAATGGAGGACAGCATGGTCACCGTGGAGATCATCATGGCGGAAAAATGCGCTTCCCGGATCGAGGTCCGATGCATCTGCCGTGTCTCCGTCTCAAAATCCTTTATGATCCTGTCCCCGGCGCCAAGGATCTTGATCGTCCGCGCGCCGGTGATGCCTTCATTATAATTCCCTGTGATCCGGGAGTTGATCTCCCTGATCCTGCGGTGCAGCACGAGAAGCTTTCTCTGAAAATAAGCCATCAGCAGAATGCCGACAGGGATCAGCAGCAAAATCCAGAGCGCCAGCCGCAGATCCACCATCAGCATGATCACCACGATCCCGGCCAGGTAGGAACCATGCCAGATGAAATTCATCATCCTCCAGGACACCAGTTCACCGATCAGGCCTGAGTCCGACATCACCCGGGCATGGATATATCCCACCGCGTTCCGGTTATAGTAGGAAAAGGACAGCGTCTGCAGGTGGCGGAAGGCGGCGTTACGCAGATCCCGGTTCATCTTTACCTCGGTCCTGCCGCAATCCACCGTGCTCCTGTAATTGATCACCGCCTGAAACAGCATCAGTCCGACATAAGCGGCGCCAAAAGGAGCGACGCCGACAGTATTTTCTTCTCCGATAAAATGATTCAGCGCATACCGGGTGAACAACGGGTATACGGCATCGATCGCGCTGGACAGGCCGCCCAGAACGATCATCCAGAAGATCCGCTTCCGATAGGGGCGGATAAAAGGGAACAGTCTCGGAATGCCGAACCATTTCAGAGAAACTTTTTTCTCATTTTCGTTCATTTGTTAATTCCAGTTTTTTCAATATGTATACCGGCGCATCGCAAAATGTATGATCCCGGTCACTGTTCAGCCAGCAGTCTGTAATTCAAATACCCTGCGATAGATCCCGCCGGCCTCCATCAGCTGCGCGTGTGTGCCGGCCTGGGCCAGCCTGCCTTTGTCCATCACGAGGATCAGATCCGCGTGCTGCAGGGTCGTGATCCTGTGGGATACCAGGAATACGGTGGCATCCCGGGTATCCTCCCGGAGCGCAGCCCGGATCCGTGCATCCGTCTGCGTATCCACAGCGGACAGGGAATCGTCAAAAACCATGATCCGCGGATGGCCGATGAGCATCCGCGCGATCGCCACCCGCTGCTTTTGGCCGCCGGACAACGTGACGCCTCTTTCTCCGACCATCGTATCATACCC
>JAFWDX010000052.1 GCA_017515945.1 Blautia sp.
AAGGCGTCATGCTTTTCTGCCGTGACGCCGGTCAGAGGCTGGAACCAGTGGGTAAAGTGTGTCGCCCCTTTTTCTATTGCCCATTCCTTCATCTCATGAGCAACCACGTCAGCGATTTCTAGCGAGAGTTCCTTTCCTTCTTCGATCGTCTTTTTCAGATCACGGTAGATCTTTTTCGGAAGGCGCGCCTGCATCACAGAGTCATTAAAGACGTCACAGCCGAAGAGATCGGCGATATTTGTATATTCTTCCATTCATTCATCCTTTTTTTGCAGAGCACTGTCGTTTCACGGTTCGGAAGGCAGCTGTTTGGTACTGGTCAGATACAGATTAAGGGCCTGTCTGTGGTTCTCGATCTCCACATTCAGATGATCCCCCCCGAACTCACCGTCCAGTGTCCAGGGAACCGTTTCCTTGCATGTAAAACTGATCTTGTTTGTCTTGAACGTGTGAACGATCTCCAGGTCGTCCTCCGCCGCCAGCAGCGCGGACACGATCTGCTGCAGTTCCATCGGGTTGCGCGGCATCTCGATCAGGGTCACTTCAAACAGGCCGTCGTTCATATCCACATCATGGGAGAGATTTTTGAATCCGCCGACGGATCTGGAATTGGTCACCATACCGTATACAAAGTCGCTTTCCAGCTTCCGTCCGTTGCTTTCAACGACCATATGGTAAGACTTGATGTCCAGCAGGCGTTTGGCGCCTTCCAGCACGTAGGCCAGATGACCCAGGATATTTTTCAGATCCTGAGAGGTCTGGTAGGAAACGTCTGTGAACAGGCCGAAAGCGGCCACGTATGTAAATGTCTGATGGTTGAACCTGCCGACGTCGCAGCGATATACGTTTTCCTGCATGATGTTTTCGGCCACGGCTTTCGGATCTTTGGGCATAAAGAGGCTGTTGGCAAAGTCGTTTGTACTGCCCATCGGGATATAACCGACGGGGGTCCTGCTGTGAGCCTGCATCAGGCCTGTCACGACCTCGTCAAGGGTGCCGTCGCCTCCGCTGCAGACGATCAGGTCTACTTTGTCGGCGTATTCTCTGGCTTTTTCGAGGCCGTCTTTGCTTTTCTGGGTCGGATGGATGATGACCTCATATCCGTGTCTCGTAAATATGTCGACAACGTCAAGCAGGGCTATGCGGATCCTGCCGGTGCCTGCTTTCGGGTTGACGATGAAGAGCATTCTTTTTTTCTTTTCAGGCATTTTATAATACTCCGTTTTTGGGGAAGATCTTCTTCTTTTTCTCTTTCCTGTAAATATAGGGGATGCGTGCGGGAAAGTCAATGGAATTTGTTCATCATCATGCCGGAGAGTTAGTTGTATCGGACGTTTATGATTCAAGAATTATAAAAGAGTGGGCGGCACAAAAAAATCCCGGAGTAAAACTCCGGGATCTTTACAGTAGCGAGAGGGGGACTCGAACCCTCGACACCGCGGGTATGAACCGCGTGCTCTAGCCAGCTGAGCTATCTCGCCACAGGTCTTTGTGAGAAGGTCTCACGCGACTGCTTGTATAATATACTACCACTGGCACGTGGTTGTCAATCATTTTTTTTATTTTTTTTATCCACCGTGAGTCAAATATTACTGTTCACGGTATAACCGGAAGTGTTATCGCATA
>JAFWDX010000483.1 GCA_017515945.1 Blautia sp.
AGAACCGTCCCCTGTGTGGTGCTCTGTGTGGTGGAGAACCCTCCCCTGTGTGGCAGTCTGGTGTATCTGAGAAAGGAGTGGCAGAGAACATGAAGACCATCGCGCAGATCCGCAGGGAGTTCGAGACGGCGGGTTGGGCGCATGCACAGACTTTATGTCTGGCGTATGCGGATGATCCGAGATCCGGTGTGCAGGCCATGATCAAAAAGGCGGCGCATGCCGCGCAAAGTCTTGAAAATGAACTCGCCAGGCTTCAGGCCATGAGGGAATACGAGGAGAAATACGCCCATGTGGGCCTGATCTGCGGGATTGACGAGGTCGGCCGCGGGCCATTGGCCGGTCCTGTCTTTGCCTGTGCCGTGATCCTTCCCCCTGACTGCAGGATCCTTTATCTGAATGATTCCAAGCAGCTGAGCGCGGCGAAAAGAGAAGAGCTCGATCAGGAGATCAGAGAAACTGCGATTGCTGTCGGCCTTGGATCCGTTTCACAGGAAAGGATCGATGAGATCAACATCCTGCAGGCTACATATGAGGCTATGCGCCAGGCCGTCCGTGAGCTTACGCCCGGACCGTCTCTGCTTTTGGTGGATGCGGTCACGATTCCGGATATGGAGATCCCTCAGGTTCCTCTGATCAAGGGAGATACAAGGAGTGTTTCGATCGCCGCGGCGAGTATAGTCGCCAAGGTGGCACGGGACCGGCTGATGGAGGAGTATGACCATGAATATCCTCAGTATGGCTTTGCTTCCAACAAAGGATATGGTTCCGCCGCCCACATAAAGGCGCTCAAAGAATATGGACCGTGCCCCCTGCATCGCCGCAGCTTTATTTCGGGAATAGTGAATTGAAAATCAAGGATGGATCACATGACAGATAAACCCCTCAATAAGCGCCTGCTTGGCGCGGAAAAAGAAAACCTGGCTGCCGCGTGGCTGGAAGACCAGGGTCTGCGTATCCTTGCCCGCAATTACAGATGCCGCCTGGGAGAGATCGACCTGATCGCGAAGGATCAGGAGACGGTTGTCTTTCTTGAAATCAAATACAGAAAAAATCCGGATAAAGGCGAAGCAGTCTGGGCTGTGGATATGCGTAAACAGCGTGTGATCAGCAAGGTGGCGAAATATTATCTGACTGCTGTATTTCGTTCAGTGGATATACCCTGCCGATTTGATGTGATCGGGATCGACGGTGAACAGATCACCTGGATCAGAAATGCGTTTGACTATATTGGAAAAAGGTAACTGTGAAGGAGCATGTAATAAGCAGTTACGAAAAAAGAGGATATTGACCGTATGGATCGTGGTAATAAAATGATAAGTGCCGAAAACGGAACTGTTCCGTCAGCGCCTCGCATTTTCTGCGAGGTGCGTAAGAAAAAAGCTGAACAGTTACCTGAAAACCACAGCCTGACAGGGATTCGATGGAAGGCTGCAGAGCCTGACCGGATGAGGGTAAACGAAAAGAATGGCGTCGTATGGCTGACCGGGCCTTTCCTGACAGAAATGGGTGAGTTTATACATGGCTTCAGCACCAGGATCGGCGGAGTCAGCGAAGGGGATCTCGCCAGTATGAATCTGAGCTTCTCCAGAGGCGACAGTCCGGAATCGGTCCGGGAAAATTTCGCCCGGATCAGCGGGGCGATCGGTTTTGAGCCTTCACAGATGGTCTTTTCCTGTCAGACACATACAGCCAACGTGCGGATCGTAACCAGGCAGGATTGCGGAAACGGTTTTGAACGAAAGCAGGCTTTTAAAGATGTGGATGGGATGATCACAGATGAACCCGGTGTGATCCTTACGACTTTTTACGCGGACTGTGTACCGCTGTTTTTCGTGGATCCCGTGCACAGGGCCGCAGGTCTTTCCCACTCCGGATGGAGAGGAACGGCTGCCCGGATCGGGGCTGTGACCGCAGAACGGATGAAAGAGGCCTTTGGCACGAGACCGGAAGATCTGCGCGTGGCCATCGGTCCGTCGATCTGCGCTGACTGCTACGAAGTGAGCGGGGATGTCATACGTGCGTTTGACGAGATTTTTTCTCCGGAAGAGAGAAAACATATATATCGTCAGGGAGGCGGTCCGGACAAGTACCAGCTTGATCTGTGGCAGGCCAACCGCCTGATCTTGCAGCAGGCCGGCATACCGGAGGAAAATATCCATCTCCCCGGGATCTGTACATGCTGCAATCCGGACCTGCTGTTTTCACATCGGGCCACGGGCGGCAGACGGGGCAATCTGGCCGGATTTCTGGGAGTAACTCAGGGGGCCTGCTGAAACAAGGGGACGGTTCCCCGTTTCACTTTAGTGAAATGAGGAACCGTCCCCTTGTTTCAACCCTTCTCCAGGTTCAGGCTTTGCCGACTCTTTTGAGCAGGGACATGATCCTTTCATTGCTTGACCGGACTCTGTCCACGGATACATCATGGTTGATCGTATCGATAATGCTGGCCAGATACCGGCTCATATTGGCCTCCAGATAATATGGACGCGTAAGGAGCTCAGGAATCCTGTAATTCAGGTTGGTCGTGATCACCTTGGTGATCCATCCTTTTTCATAATATTCATCAAATTTATCCAGACCATCCGTGAACAGGCCATAAGTGGTGCAGATAAAGACACGCCGTGCGCCGCGTTTTTTGATCTGCATGGCCACATCCAGCATGCTTTCACCGGAGGAGATCATGTCATCGATGATGACGACATCCTTATCCGTGACAGAATCACCCAGGAACTCATGGGCGACGATCGGGTTTTTGCCGTTGACCACGGTGGAGTAATCGCGCCGCTTATAAAACATGCCCATATCCACGCCCAGGATATTGGAAAAATAAACCGCCCGGGACATGGCTCCCTCATCAGGACTGATGATCATAAGATGGTCATTGTCCACTTTGAAATCGGGCACATTGCGTACCAGAGCCTTCAAAAACTGGTACGTAGGATAGAAGTTGTCGAATCCGCTCAACGGAATGGAATTCTGCACCCGCGGATCATGGGCGTCAAAGGTGATCAGGTTGGATACGCCCATATCGGCGAGCTCACGAAGGGCCAGGGCGCAGTCAAGTGATTCCCTCTTTGTCCGGCGGTGCTGCCGTCCTTCATACAGAAATGGCATGATCACGCTGATCCTGTGCGCTTTGCCTGTCGCGGCCGAGATGATCCGCTTAAGATCCTGGAAATGGTTATCCGGGGACATATGATTTTCATGCCCGCAGACGGAATAAGTCAGGCTGTAGTTTGTGATATCCACCATGATAAAAAGATCGGTCCCGCGCACAGACTCACGGATGATCCCTTTGCCTTCACCGGTGCCGAAACGCGGACACTCACAGTCCAGGAGAAAACTTTTTTCACAGTATCCCTCGGGAGTGAGGCCGATCTGCCTGCGTGCGATCTGATCCCTGCGGTACTTGACCAGCTTTTTGTCAACCTCCTCAGCCAGCTCTCTGCAGCCCTCCAGGGCGGCGATGCGGATCGGTGCGACGGGCATGGATTTTTCCAGCGGCTCGAAATTTGCCATGATTCCCTCCCCTTATTCATTTTGTGTAACTGTTCAGTCACAAGTGCCTTCACAGTTCCTTCATTTTCAGTTATCTTTCCCTCTGAGTTATATCATCAGACCGGGGGGAGCGTCAAGGTATTTGTTGATTTTCCACCTGAAAATTGGTATGATACAGAATGAGTTTTTATGACTGTATAATATACTTACCCGATCAAATAAACTGAAAGAAAGGCATGATATATGTCTCAGGTTCCTAAAAAACATTCGATTGCTTCTGTACTGCCCGGCAGTATTGCCGGGGAACTGGGCATTGAGCCCGGAGACAGGCTGGTTTCGGTCAACGGAGAGCCGGTTGGAGATATTTTTGATTACCGGTATATGACAAATGAGGAATACCTGACTATAGAGATCGAAAAAGCAGACGGTGAGATCTGGGAAGTGGAAATCGAAAAAGAGTTTGAGGAGGATCTGGGCATGGAGTTTTCCCAGAGCCTGATGGATGCGTACCGCTCCTGTTCAAACCGCTGCATTTTCTGCTTTATAGATCAGATGCCGCCGGGCATGCGGTCTACGCTGTATTTTAAGGATGATGATTCCCGGCTTTCTTTTCTGCAGGGCAATTATGTGACGCTCACGAACATGAGTGATAAGGATCTGGACCGGATCATACAGTACCGGATGGAGCCGGTCAATATTTCCTTTCAGGCGATGAACCCCGAGCTGCGGTGCAGGATGCTGCGCAACCGCTTTGCCGGAGAATCCCTGAAAAAGGCCCGCAGGCTTTACGAAGCGGGGATCCGGATGAATGGCCAGATCGTCCTGTGTAAAGGATATAATGACGGGGATGAGCTGGACCGGTCGATCCGGGAACTGGCTGATTACGCGCCTGTACTCGAAAGCCTCTCCGTGGTACCTGTTGGGCTGACGCGTTTCCGCGACGGCCTCGAACCACTGGAGCCGTTTACCCGGGAGGATGCCCGTCAGGTCCTTTCGCTTATACATGACTGGCAGCACAGGATGCTTAAGCGCTGCGGCCTGCATTTCGTCCATGCTTCGGATGAATGGTACATATTGGCCGGTGAGCCGCTGCCACCTGAGGAGAACTATGACGGATATCTGCAGCTGGAAAATGGCGTAGGGATGCTGCGGCTGCAGGAAACGGAGTTCTATGAAGCACTTGAGCGGGCCGTGCCGGATGAGAGGCAGGTGAGGGCCACCATCGCTACCGGCGCGCTGGCCGCGCCTTTTCTGCAGCGTTATATGAAGGATCTGCAGAGCAGATATCCAGGCGTACAGGCAGAGGTGCGCAGCATACGCAATGATTTTTTCGGTGAACAGATCACGGTTTCCGGTCTGATCACCGGCCGGGATCTGACCGCACAGCTGTCGGGCACAGAACTGGGCGAAAAGCTCCTGCTCCCCTGCAATATGCTGAGAGATCAGGAGGATGTTTTTCTTGATGATGTGACGACGGGAGAGCTTTCAGAGCGGCTGGGGGTACCGGTCGTGATCGTGGAAGAGGGCGGCGCCGCGCTGCTGGAGGCAGTGCTGAATCCGCCGGCAGGAAATAAACGTAAAAGGAGACAGACATATGAGCAAACCGGTGGTGGCGATCGTCGGGCGGCCGAATGTGGGCAAATCGACCCTGTTTAATGCGCTGGCCGGCAGCAAGATCGCCATTGTACAGGATACGCCCGGCGTGACCCGGGATCGTATTTACGCAGATGTGACATGGCTGGACAAATCATTTACACTGATCGATACCGGCGGGATCGAGCCTGACAGCAATGATATCATTCTCTCTCAGATGAGGGAACAGGCGCAGATCGCGATCGATACGGCTGACGTGATCCTTTTTCTGACGGATGTACGTCAGGGAATGGTGGATGCGGACGCAAAAGTGGCGGACATGCTTCGCCGCAGCCGCAAACCTGTCCTGCTGGTCGTAAATAAAGTGGACAGCACAGCCAAGTTCATGATGGATGTGTACGAGTTTTACAATCTCGGCATCGGAGAGCCGATCCCCATCTCATCGGCCAACCGTCAGGGACTGGGCGATATGCTTGACGAGATCGTAAAGCATTTTCCGCAGGATCTGGATGAATCGGAAGAGGAGGATATCCCGCGCATTGCCATTGTTGGTAAACCGAACGTGGGTAAATCATCTCTCATAAACAGGATCCTCGGAGAGGAGAGACTGATCGTCTCAGATATAGCGGGTACGACCAGGGACGCCGTGGATGCGAGGGTGACCTGGGAGGGGAAAGACTATATCTTTATCGATACGGCCGGACTGCGCCGGAAAGGCAAGATCCGGGAGGAGATCGAGCGCTACAGTGTCATCCGCACTGTGACCGCAGTGGAGCGTGCAGATGTGGCCGTCCTGGTCATAGACGCACAGGAGGGGGTCACAGAACAGGATGCGCGCATCGCCGGAGTCGCCCATGAAAAAGGCAAAGGCATGATCATCGCCGTAAATAAATGGGATGCCATCGAAAAAGACGACAAGACCATTTATCAGTATACCCGGAAGATCAGAGAGGTGCTCTCTTATATGCCATACGCACAGCTGGTCTTTATTTCGGCAAAGACCGGACTGCGGGTAAGCAGGCTTTTCGAGACACTGGAGGCAGTCATTGAGAATCAGACCCTCCGCATACAGACGGGCGTCCTCAACGAAATCCTGGCGGAGGCCGTCGCCATGCAGCAGCCACCCTCTGACAAGGGCAAGAGGCTCAAGATCTACTACATGACGCAGGTGTCAGTCAAACCGCCGACATTTGTTGTCTTCGTCAATGACAAAGAGCTGATGCATTTTTCATATGTGCGCTATATTGAAAACAAGATACGTGAGGCTTTCGGCTTTGCCGGCACACCGCTTAAGTTCCTGATTCGTGAGCGCAGTGAAAAAAACCTGTAACTGTTCAGTCATGAACTCCTTCACAGTTACGAGGC
>JAFWDX010000484.1 GCA_017515945.1 Blautia sp.
GAACCGCTGGAAGGACTGGAGTGATGTCTCCTGTGTGCTACTGTGCGATAACAGTTGACACAGAGAAGTGAATTATTTACAATAATGTGATCGTAACTATTCAGTCACAAGCTCCTTCACAGTTACGAGGCCACACCGAAGGCGTCCCTTGGGAGGCGCAAGCTCCTTTCGTCGCATTGAAAGTGCGCCTGGCCTTGGCTGTTCAACTTTTTTTTCACGCACCTGCCAAGGCACGCCTGCGGTGTCGCAGTAAATGCGAGGTGCTGACTGAACAGTTACATATGATCATTAGTAACTGTCTGGTTACGACCATTTTTAAAGGAGAAAGCAATATGCCAAAAGTAGGAATCCTGATGGGCAGCGACTCTGACATGCCCGTAATGGCCAAAGCGGCAGCAGTCCTCGACGAGCTCAAGGTCAGCTATGAGATGAGGATCATTTCCGCACACCGGGAGCCCGATGTATTTTTTGAATATGCCAGGACCGCCGAGGAACGGGGTCTCAAGGTGATCATTGCCGGCGCGGGCATGGCGGCGCATTTGCCGGGGATGTGCGCGGCGATCTTCCCGCTGCCTGTGATCGGGATCCCGATGCATACCACGTCTTTGGGAGGCCGCGACTCTCTTTATTCGATCGTACAGATGCCGTCCGGGATTCCCGTGGCCACAGTGGCCATCGGAGGGGGCGCCAATGCGGCTCTGCTGGCTGCAAAGATCCTCGCCGTCTCGGACGCGGAGCTTCTGGACAAGCTCAAGGCTTACAGCAGGAGACTGAAGGAACAGGTGATGGAGAAGGATGCCAGGCTCGGCGAAGTGGGATACAGGCATTACGGACAGTAAGGGGGACAAGAATGGACTATAAAAACGCAGGAGTAGACATTGAGGCGGGATACCGCAGCGTGGAACTCATGAAACAGTATGTGGAGCGTACGATGAGACCGGAGGTTCTCGGCGGGATCGGCGGTTTTTCCGGTGCTTTTTCCCTTAAGGGCTTTGCCGGCATGGAGGAACCCACACTGGTGTCCGGGACGGACGGCGTAGGCACCAAACTTAAACTGGCTTTTGTCATGGACAGGCATGATACCGTCGGCATCGACTGCGTGGCCATGTGTGTCAATGATATTGCCTGCGCAGGCGGGAAACCTCTGTTTTTCCTGGATTATATCGCCTGCGGCAAGAACTATCCCGAAAAGATCGCTTCGATCGTAAAAGGCGTGGCGGACGGCTGCATCCAGGCCGGCGCCGCCTTGATCGGCGGGGAGACCGCCGAAATGCCCGGCTTTTATCCGGAGGATGAGTATGACCTGGCTGGATTCGCGGTCGGTATTGTCGACAAAAAGGACATGATCACCGGGGAGGAGCTCAAAGCCGGCGATGTCCTGATCGGCCTTGCTTCGTCCGGTGTGCACAGTAACGGCTTTTCCCTGGTCCGAAAGGTCTTTGACATGAGCCCTGAATCACTCGGGACATATCATGAGGAGCTTGGCACGACGCTGGGTGAAGCTTTGCTCGCACCGACAAAAATATATGTCAAAGCGCTGGAAAGCATCCGCGCTGCCGGCGTGCGCATCCATGCGTGCAGCCATATCACCGGCGGAGGCTTTTACGAAAATGTTCCCAGGATGCTGCGTCCGGGAACCCATGCCGTGATCGAAAAGAAAGCCTTTCCTCTGCCGCCTGTTTTTGCCATGCTGGCCAGAGAAGGCGGGATCGAGGAAAAGATGATGTACAACACCTATAATATGGGACTGGGCATGGTGCTGGCGGTCGATCCTATGGATGTCGGCCCGACGCTTGCCGCTGCCCACGCGGCAGGTGAGAAGGCATACCTGGCAGGACGTGTGGAAGCAGGTGAGAAGGGAGTCACATTATGCTGAAGGTCTGTGTCATGGTTTCCGGCGGGGGAACCAATCTGGAGGCGATCCTGCAGGCAGTCGAGGACGGCCGGATCACCAATGCGGCGGTCACGCTGGTCATCAGCAACAATCCTGACGCATACGCGCTCACGCGGGCAGCCAGCCATGGCGTGCCGTCTGAGTGCATCTCCCCCAAAGCATTTCCGGACAGAGAGGCCTTTCACGAGGCTCTATATGAACGGCTCTGCCAGGAAAAACCGGATCTGATCGTGCTGGCCGGCTTTCTTGTGGCGATCCCTCCCCGGATCATTGAGGCGTTTGAGGGCAGGATCATCAACATCCACCCATCGCTGATCCCTTCGTTCTGCGGAGTCGGCTACTATGGCCTGCGCGTGCATGAGGCGGCGCTGGCCAGAGGGGTTAAGATCACAGGCGCGACGGTCCACTATGTGGACGGTGGGATGGATACAGGCCCGATCCTTCTGCAGAAGGCCGTGGAGGTCCTGCCTGGAGACGACGCGCGTACGCTGCAGCGGCGTGTCATGGAGCAGGCGGAATGGATCCTGCTGCCCCAGGCGATCAATATGATCGCGAATCCGTAATGGAGGTTTGTGGATGATACAGGAGAAAAAAAATATGAAAGTACTGATCATTGGAAGCGGGGGCAGGGAGCATGCCATCGCCCGGAGTGTAAAGAAAAGTCCGAAGGTGGATGAGATCTACTGTGCGCCGGGCAATGCAGGCATCGCTCAGATCGCCCGCTGTATTCCAATCGGCCCCATGCAGTTTGAAGCACTGGCGGATTTCGCTCAGGACAAGGAGATTGATCTGACCATCGTAGGCATGGATGACCCGCTGGTCGGCGGGATCGTGGACGTGTTTGAGAGCAGAGGGCTGCGGGTCTTTGGACCGCGCAAAAATGCCGCGATCCTCGAAGGCTCCAAAGCTTTTTCCAAAGACCTGATGAAAAAATACCATATCCCGACCGCGGCTTATGAGGTCTTTACGGATGCACAGGAGGCGCTGGCATATCTGCGCACCGCAGCCACATTCCCCATTGTGCTCAAAGCGGATGGCCTGGCACTGGGCAAGGGAGTCCTGATCTGCGAGGATCTGGCGCAGGCAGAGGAAGGCGTGCGTGAGATCATGCAGGACAGAAAATTCGGCAGTGCCGGCGACCGGCTGGTGATCGAGGAGTTCATGACCGGCCGCGAGGTTTCCGTTCTGTCGTTCGTGGACGGAAAGACGATCCGTCCCATGACCTCCGCCCAGGATCACAAGCGTGCAAAGGACGGAGACGAAGGCCTTAATACAGGGGGCATGGGTACTTTTTCGCCGAGTCCCTTCTATACGCCTGAGATCGACCGGATCTGCATGCAGACGATCTTTCAACCTACCGTGGATGCCATGGCGGCGGAGGGCCGTCCCTTCACGGGCATCATCTTTTTCGGGCTGATGCTGACCAAGGACGGACCGAAGGTCCTGGAGTATAATGCCCGCTTCGGCGACCCGGAGGCGCAGGTGGTGCTTCCGCGTATGGAGAACGATCTGGTGGAGGTGATCGAAGCCTGCCTGGACGAACGCCTGGATCAGGTGGAGCTGCATTTCTCAGATCAGGCCGCAGTCTGTGTCGTACTGGCCAGCGACGGATATCCGGTGGCTTACAAAAAGGGTCTGCCCATCACCGGTTTTGAAAACTTTGAAGACAAAGAAGGCTATTTCTGTTTTCACGCGGGTACTGCCGAAAAGGATGGACAGATCGTCACAAACGGAGGTCGTGTGCTCGGGATCACCGCTCTGGGTGAGACGCTTCCAAAGGCACGGGCCAACGCCTATGCAGCAACGCAGTGGATCAGCTTTGAAGGAAAATATATGCGCTCCGATATCGGTAAAGCCATCGACGAAGCGTAAAACAGAATAAGTATGAAGGAGTAAAAATGTACAGTACCAGAAAAGTAACACAGGACACGATCTGGGTCGGCGCCAGCGACCGCCGTCTCGCCCAGTTTGAAAATATCTATCCGATACCCGCCGGCGTTTCCTATAATTCTTATGTCATCCTGGACGAAAAGACAGTCCTGCTGGATACCGTGGACAGAGCAGTTGCCGGCCGTTTTATAGAAAATCTGACGCATGCCCTTGACGGGCGTGATCTGGACTACCTGGTGGTGAACCATATGGAGCCGGATCACTGCGCCACTCTCGAGGAGATCGTGCTTCGCTATCCGAATGTGACGATCGTGGGTAATGTCAAGACATTTAATATGATCCGCCAGTTCTTTACCTTTGACGTGGATTCCAGGGCCATGGTCGTGAAGGAGGGAGATACGCTCTGCACCGGCAGGCATACGCTTTCCTTCACCATGACGCCTATGGTCCACTGGCCTGAGGTCATGATGACCTATGACAGCTGCGACAGGATCCTCTTCTGCGCGGACGCGTTCGGGACTTTTGGCGCGTTAAACGGCAACATCTTTGCGGATGAGTTGGACTTTGAACAGGACTGGCTGGATGAGGCCCGCCGGTATCTGATCAACATCGTGGGCAAATACGGTCCCTCAGTCCTGCAGGCGCTGAAAAAAGCCTCTGCCCTGGATATACAGGTGCTCGCACCGCTTCACGGCCCGGTCTGGAGAGAGAATATCCCGTGGTTTATCGGGAAATACCAGACCTGGGCTTCTTACGCTCCGGAGGACCATGCGGTCCTGATCCTCTACGCCTCCATTTACGGCAACACGGAGAGCGCGGCGGATGCCCTGGCCGTCAGGCTGGCTGAGGCGGGAGAAAAGAAGATCGCCATGTATGATGTTTCCGTGACGGATCCCTCATACCTGGTGGCGGAAGCCTTCCGCTGCGACCGGGTGGTCTTTGCCTGCCCGACATACAATGCGGGGATCTTCCCAAAGATGGAGACGCTCCTGCATGAACTGGCTGCCCACAACTTCCAGAAGCGCAAAGTCGCCGTGATGGAGAACGGGACCTGGGCTATTTCCTCCGGCAAACTGATCCGGGAGATCCTGCAGTCCTTAAAGGATATGGAAATCTACGAGCAGACTGTGACGGTAAAATCTTCCCTGAAGGAAGCACAGCTCGGGGAACTTGACGGCATCGTGGCATTTCTGGAGGGCTGAAGGCTCCGGGGGAGAAAAAATGGCAATGACAAAGGAAAAGGCAGCCCGTGAGCTGCAGACCAGCGATCGTCTCTATGTCGCGTATTCCACCGCGACCAAGCTTCCGTATGTCACCTGTGACGAGGAAAGCTTTAATGATCAGGCATGGATCTTTGCGACAGAGGAAGGGCTGAAAAAGTTTGCCCAGGAGAAATACAAGGAAAAGATCCTACTGGCAGGAACGCGTTTTGAGAAAAAGGATCTGAACCGTCTGTATGCCACGCTGTATGCGATCGATGTAAACGCCATCGTCTATGTAAACGGCGAGGATCAGGTGGAAGTGGAGCTGAGCTCTGTGGCAAAGCAGGCAGATTTCAGCAAGATGGAGGAGAGCCGCAGGCCTCTCTTTAACCCGGCGGTACAGCTTTGCGGTATTTACTTTATGCAGGAGCTGCGCAGACCCAGGGAAAAGGATGATCCCCGGCCGAATCTCAGAGCCCAGGAGGAGGAGCTGATCGCGAATCTGCGCAAAGCACAGTTCCTGGTGCCGATGGAGGTCTCTCCTGAAGATCCTAAAAAGATCAGCGTTCCCTATCTTAAAAACAAAAACGGAGACATTCTCCAGCCGGCTTTTACGGACGTTCTTGAACTGGAGCGCTTTGCGCGGGGCAAGAAGCTGCGCGCGGCCAAGGTCCCCTTTGATAAACTGCACGGACTCCTCATCGAGCAGGCCAAGGCGCTGGTCATCAATCCCATGGGCATTAACCTGATCCTTGACAGGGATATGCTGAAAAAAATCGGGGGAGTTTGACGGTTTTCGCAGCATTATATATGGAAGGGGGCTGAACCATGATGTATATCGAGATCGATTTTAACAGTGAAGAAGCGATCTATTCGCAGCTGATGAACCAGATCATCGTGGGAATCGCCACTTCTCAGCTGCAGGAGGGGGATCCGCTGCCTTCCGTACGGCAGCTGGCAGACACGGTCGGTATCAATATGCATACCGTCAACAAGGCATACAGCCTGCTCCGTCAGGAGGGATATGTGTCGATCGACCGGCGCAGGGGAGCGGTCATTGCCCTGGAGATCGATAAACGCAAGGCACTTAAGGAGCTTGGAGAGAGCCTGCGGATCACGCTGGCCCGGAGCCGTTGCAAAAATGTGACCCGCGATGAGGTGCATGCGTTGATCGATGAGATATTTGATTCATATACTGGCGGTAACAAATAAATGGAAAACGGAATTTGTCACCGCGGTATATGCAGAGCCTCTAAATACGCGGAGTTCCGCATATTAAGACGCTCTAGGTAACTGTTCAGTCAGCACCTCGCATTTACTGCGACACCGCAGGCGTGCCTTGGCAGGTGCGTGAGAAAAAAGTTGAACAGCCAAGGCCACACCGAAGGCGTCCCTTGGGAGGCGCACTTCCAATGCGACGAAAGGAGCCTGCGCCTGGCCTCGTAACTGTGAAGGAACTTGTGACTGAACAGTTACCGCTCTAGTATATGAAGGAGGCACTGAGGATCTTTGAGATGCTCAGGGAGATAACAGAATGGATGAACAAAGGACACCGCAGGCTCTGCATGCGCTTTCACTTGCAGAGGAGTCCGCGGTTTCACTCGGGCATGGATATATCGGCACGGAGCATCTGCTCATCGGCCTGCTGGCGGAAAAAGAGAGCACAGCCGGCCGGGTCCTCGCTGAGTTCGGTGTAAAGCCGGACAGGCTCCTGGAGCTGATCCGCGAGCTCATCGCACCGCCTTTGCAGGAGGAGACGCCGCAGGGAGCTGTTGCCGTGGAGACTGTGCCTGATGGGGAAGCGCCCGCCGGAACGGACAGAGAGCCGGGGAAGGACGGACAGGGTGAGGCACCGGGATCGGCTGAAACTGGGGAAGCGCCCGCCGGAACGGACAGAGAGCCGGGGAAGGACGGACAGGGTGAGGTACCGGGATCGGCTGAAACGGACCAGGCGCCGGAAACAGCCGGACAGAGCGATGCCCCGGGAACAGCTGAGCCAGACAAAGAACCTGCAGAGGTACGACCGGAAATTGAGCCGGCAGCAGCCCGCCCGGACCGGTATCAGGTACAGGCGGGATCGGAACAGGACAGACTTTCGTACAGTCCCAGACTGCGTTATGTCCTGGAACAGGCGGATCTCGATGCCGCCGACAGGCAGGATCAGCAGACCGGGACGGGCCATATGCTGCTGGCGATGCTGCGGCAGACGGACTGTGTGGCGACACGGCTGATCTATACCATGGGGATC
This sequence comes from Blautia sp., assembly GCA_017515945.1. Classification (GTDB taxonomy): domain Bacteria; phylum Bacillota; class Clostridia; order Lachnospirales; family Lachnospiraceae; genus Blautia_A. The sequence goes on from JAFWDX010000484.1 coordinate 7,235, forward strand.
AATATCACCCGCCTGTATGCGGGGCTGCTGACCGCGATGGGACTGAATCCCGATAATGCCGGGGCAGAGCTCTCCATGGGGAGCGGGCAGGAAGGCTCGCTCACGCCGGTTCTGGACAAATACAGCCGTGACCTCACCGCGCTTGCGCAGGAGGGACGCCTGGATCCGGTGCTGGGCAGGGAAAAGGAGATTTCCCGCCTGATCCAGATCCTCAGCCGCCGGACCAAGAACAATCCCTGCCTGGTCGGTGAACCCGGCGTCGGCAAGACCGCCATTGCGCAGGGGCTGGCCAGACGGATCATCGACGGGAAGGTTCCCGAAGGGATGGAGAACTGCCGGCTGCTGGTGCTGGATATGGCCGCGATGGTGGCCGGAACCAAATACCGGGGTGAATTTGAGGAAAGGATCCGGCAGGTGATCGATGAGGTCAGGGATCATGCAGGCATCCTGCTCTTTATCGATGAACTGCACACGATCATCGGAGCCGGAGGTGCGGAGGGGTCTCTCGACGCGGCCAATATCCTCAAGCCCGCCCTGTCCAGGGGAGAGATCCAGATCATCGGAGCGACGACCCTGGATGAATACCGTAAATATATCGAAAAAGATGCTGCCCTTGAGCGGCGGTTCCAGCCCATTATGGTGGAGGAGCCAAGCAGGGAGGAGGCCTATGAGATCCTGGAAGGACTCCGCTCCCTGTATGAAAAGCATCA
>JAFWDX010000485.1 GCA_017515945.1 Blautia sp.
AAACCATATCTGAACATGAAACCATATCTGAACATGAAATCATATCTGAATATGAAACCGTATCTGAACATGAAACCATACCCGAACATGAAACAATATATGAGGACGAAATCATATCTGATCCTGAAGCGGACAATGGGAATGATGCGATTTACGGTTCGGAACCGGAGAATGAGAACATGACTGAGTCTGAAAAAGAGGGAGAAAACATAGATGAATCCGGTACCGGGCCTGCCGGTGAATTTGAGGCAGGATCTGTACCGGAGGAGGATTTTACCGACGTGGATCTTTCTGCTGCAGGAATGGACGGTACGCCAGAAACGGAAGAAGAGGAACTGTCGGAAATACAGAAGATACCTGGAGAGGATCTGCTCACAGACGCGGTGGGGGAAAACGAGGGCGAGGATCGATGGAGCATCAGTCTGGTGTATTACGATTCCATGTCCGAATTTCCGAAGGAACCGATCCCGGCGGCTCAGGATCTGATCTGGCATGCACAGCAGAGCACAGAGAAGCGCAGGATCACGATACAGGTCAACTACAGAAATGAAAATACGGTGCAGACTTATCAGCCGGGTGAACTGGAGATCCTGCTGGATGATCTTGCCTGGCTGTATGCCCCTTCCAGGATTGCAGACAATGTGGAATGCCAGATCGCGGCGGACAGGCGTACAGATGAAGTAAAACTGCGGGACTGGTCCTGGGAACGTTTTACAGATCCGGTTACCGGTCGCCGCAGACTCAGGTTTACCAATAATGATGCATTTGAAAAAAACACGAATTTTGAAGGGAGCATTCAGGTCAGCTGGAATCTGGAGCCGGCTTTCGGGATCACGGATCACAGCTTTCAGATCGAAGCAGATATGAGAGACTGTCAGGCTGTGCCTTTACACATGGAATATACCTCTGCTCCGAAGGTATACAGGGCCCGAAAAACCCCATTAAAAATAGCTTCCATGGATGGTCTTGTCCCCGGAGATTATATCTGGGTAAAGTTTGAAGTGAGGGCGGATGCGACGGAGACTGATGACGGTGTGCGTTTTCTTGACCCTGGAACAGTTTATTTTGAGGATCGTTTTCCTGAAGACGTGATCGTGCTGGATCATGAGATGAAGCAGCTCCATCCATCTGATGAAGGCATATACCGGTTCTCCCCTGAACCATGGACCGGCTCAGCACGTTATATGAGACAGATGCTCTCGGCCAATATATATGCAGGATATCCCAGAACAGTATATGAAGCGGAGCAGATAACGAATGAGATCGAAGTATACGGAGTCCGGTTTAATGTGAATGCGTGGACGGGAGATGGAGGAGACATCACAATGGCGGCCCGGGCAGACTGTACATTTGCGGCGGCGGATTTTATTTTTACCTATCAGGGAGACCTTTATGGACTGAAAAAGAATGCCATGCAATATTCGACAAACAGCGGGAGTATCCGCACGGATGGTGAGGTGTTTACCTTTGCATTAAGCGGGACAGCAACATGGACCGGGAGTCCGATGAATGTACGGATCGGAGATGACCTGGCAGGAATCCTTTACGAAACCGGAGAATTCCGTTTCCTGAATGATCAGGAACGATGGTTTCTCTCCGTACGTCTGCCAAAGTTTGTAAATAAAAACAAGATCCCTTTATCCGCCGAAAACTACAGCTGCAATCTTTATGTCCGCGATGCAGGAGCAGCGGACTACAGGCTGTATGCCAGATATACGGAAAATAAAGAAAGGACGGTAAGTTTCGGAGAGAGTGAGCGGATTGCAGGATGGTTTGTAGAACTTGAAGGCCTGGAAGAATCACTGGAACTGGAATATCTGTTCTCCAAACAGATTTATATGGTCATGAAGGTCCGCGATCCTTCGGTTACGGATACCGGAACGGTATACAATTTTGCATACATGCAGGTTTATATAAATGGCATACCGCAGATCAGCGCTTCCATAGACAACTATGGAAATCTGCTGACCAGGGAATATGCGGGCACATATGATCTGAGCACCTATGGCCGATATATGCTGCGTGCATGGGCATCCTATGACTTTAAAAAAGAAGAAACGGGTGTATATGCGACAAAGAGCTTCCGAAGTTTTCAGAAGGACAGTGCGGCGGAATGCTTCCGCAGCACTGTGAACGCGAAACTTCAATATGGCAGATCCCTTATAGGCGGATTCAACCGGATATTCAGAGGATTTCAGGCGTATGATCTGCTGCCCGCAGGGATGAAGCTCTCTGCTCCGGGAGAATTTGCTCTCCAGGCGGAGTCTGGTGTGATCAGGTATGTTTACAGACCGGATGGGACTCCTTTTGCATCCAGGACAGAGTATGAGGATTATGCCCGGGCACATACCCGTATTGAAGCTGTGCAGAACTGGAAAGGAACAGGACGGACACTGGTCAGGATCCTTGTCGATTATACGGATGCACCTCTGGACATTTCCCGGATGAATTCTCTGCCTGTGCGTACAGCCAGCACTTTTATACAGAACATTACCGATCTCACGGTTTCATTCGAAATAAATGTACCCTTTGACTCTTTCCTGGAGTATGGCCCTGTCTGGAAAAACCGTCTGTATGTATCTGAATACGGGCTTGACAATCTTACCGACATCGAAGGTAATTCCCTGGCTCTTGCACTGTATACCAAAGATGACGGAACGCACGATGCGGATGCGGTTGATCTGGATGAAGACGGAGTCACAAATGAGGTATATGGCTGGACGACGGGCGGCGCGACTATCATGGATACTGCTTCCACGCATCAGGATGTGACGACCTATGTACAGACTGACCGGCAGGAATATACGACCGGAACTGCTGTCAGTACGGAGTCGGCTGTGTATACCTATAAGCTGCGCGTAAGGACCGGAGAAGACCGTGTTACTTCACTGCAGATCTATGACAGCCTTGAAACAGCGGATGAAGGGGAGAATTCCTGGAAGGGTACATTTGAAGACGTGGATACCTCATTTGCCGTTTCGCAAGGGTATCAGGTCGAGGTATGGTATTCCGAAAATCCGCTGGCAGGGATATTGGGAGAGGACGAAACATGGGAAAGGCTGACACAGGAGACCGACAGGCAAAAAGTGAAAGCCCTGGCTTTTGCGTATATGGATAATAAAGGAAATCCGGTTGTTTTTCCGGCGCAAGCCATGAGCTATGTGCTGATAAAAATGCGTGCTGTGTCTGAAACACATCCCGGGAGCCTGGCCAGTAACGGATGCCGGACAAGGTGGACTGCGCTGGATGAATTTGACCGACCTGTCTATGATATTACCGGTATACGCTCAAATGTTGTGCACGTCAGTCTGCCTTCGGCAGAATTACCTCCTGCCAGGACATATCTTACGTTGACAAAAGCGATCCGTGCGGAGGATGTGGTCTGGTCACATGGGGAACCGGTTTTCGGGTTTGTAGTGGAAGGAAATGATGAAAACGGAACAGCGCACAGGTATATTCAGATGCTCAGTCTTTCGCAGGAGCAAAACGCGGCACAGGATGGTATGCTGGGAGGATCCGTGCAGATCGATGTGCCGGCAGGTACATGGGAAGTTTCAGAACTCCCTTGCATGAGGTACAGCCTCAAGGAGATCCGTGATGTGGAAAACGGAGAACTGCGGGGAAATAAAGCTTCTTTTGTACTGGATGGAAGAGAAATCGTGTACGGCAGTGCGGTTTTTGAAAACCAGTGTATATGGCAGGAGGATCTTTCTGACTGTGCCCTGGTGCGAAACCGGATCGGGTAAAATATGGAGAACATGTAAATGTTCAGTCAGCACCTCGCATTTACTGCGACACCGCAGG
>JAFWDX010000486.1 GCA_017515945.1 Blautia sp.
CCTGACTCGTTTGCGTTCCAGGAGAGCCATGTGTGTTGGTTTTGTCGATGGTCACATCGGGGATATGAGTCAGAGGGACAGGTTCCTTGACTCATCGTTTGCGTTCCAGGAGAGCCATGTGTGCTGGTTTCGTCGATGGTCACATCGGGGATAGATGAGTCAGGGAAAGGTTCCTTGACGCACACGTGAACGTTGTTTACAGACTGTTTGAAGGGCTTGATCTCACCAGCCCGTGGGATGAGTCAGGGGGACAGGTTCCTTGACTCATTCCGGAAGAAACAGGGACAACAGATATTTCAAATTTATCCGATCACAGGAGCAATGAATATGAAAATAACGCATCTGAAACTGAATCATCTCGTCAATCCTCTGGGTTATGATTTATCCCGGACTTCGTTCTCCTATGTTGTCGAGGAGGCGAAGGGCAGTTATCAGAAGACTGCCCGCTTTCAGATCGCACTGGATGAGGCCTTCGCACAGGTGGTATACGACAGTGGCGAGATCGATGAAATCCAGAGTACCGGTTTTGAGCCGGAGGTCAGTCTTGAGCCGCAGACCCGTTATTACTGGAGGGTGTCGGTGACTGATGACGCTGGGGATCAGGCTGTGAGCGAGGCTCAGTGGTTTGAGACTGCAAAGAGTGTGTCCGCGGAAGGGACGGAGGGTCTCTGGCAGGCAAAGTGGATCACGCCGGCGGCGGACAAGGAAGTGCAGGCCGTGGTCTTTAAGGACATCGATGTCACAAAGCCGGTGGAAAAGGCCAGGATTTATGTGACGGGCCTGGGCTTGTATGAGCTTTATCTGGACGGGGAGAAGCAGGGCGATGAATATCTGCTGCCCGGCTTTTGTGATTATGACACGTGGATCCAGTACCAGACCTTCGCGCCGGAGCTCGGGCAGGGCAGCCACCGGGTCGAGATCGTGCTCGGCGACGGCTGGTACAAGGGAAATTACGGTCTGCGTCAGCGTTATGAGAATTATGGGGACAGGCTGGCGGCCGTGGCCGAGCTGCATATCTGGTATGCAGACGGCACAAAGGATGTAATCGGGACGGATACCTCCTGGCAGGCCAGAAAGAGCCGTATCACCGGCAGCGGCATTTACTGCGGCGAGGTGTACGAGCCAGGGCTCGACGTTCAGGAGACCTTTGGCACAGAGTTGATCGACCTCGGGTATGATCGTCTCTCCCCGCGTCTTTCCCCGGCCATCCATGTGCATGAAAAGCTCAGACCGGTCGAGGTGATTACCAGCCCGAAGGGCGAGACGATCCTGGATATGGGACAGAACATGGTCGGCTGGATCTGCTTCCACAGCAACGCGCCGGCAGGAACCAGGATCTATCTACAGACCGGTGAGATCCTGCAGGAGGGATGCTTTTACAATGACAATCCGCGGACAGCAAAGTCCGAGTTTACGTACATATCCGACGGACAGGACAGATGGGTGCGGCAGCATTTCACCTTCTACGGCTTCCGCTTTGTGAGGATCCAGGGCTGGCCGGGCGAGGTGAAGCCGGAGGATTTCGAAGGCTGGGTGCTCCATTCCGAGATGGAGGAGGTCGGCGAGGTCACGACCTCGGATCCGCTCGTCAACCAGCTGATCCACAACGCCAAGTGGGGCATGAAGGGTAATTTCGTGGACGTGCCCACGGACTGCCCGCAGCGTGACGAGCGCTACGGCTGGACAGGCGACGCGCAGATCTTCTCGGGTACGGCCTGTTTCTTTATGGACACGGATGCGTTCTATACCAAGTACGGGAAGGACGTCTGGTCCGAGCAGAAAAAGCTGGGCGGGAGCGTGCCGGACGTGGTGCCGGTCTGCAACTATCCCGGCGATGCTTCCACGGCCTGGGGCGACGCGGCGACGATCATTCCCTGGAATGTGTACCTGCACTTCGGCGACAAAGGGATCCTGGCCAGACAGTACGAGAGCATGAAGGGCTGGGTCGACTATATGTACAGGGAGGATGAGAAGGACGGCGGCAAACGCCTCTGGCTCACGGGCACGCACTACGCCGACTGGCTGGCCCTGGACGGCAATTATCCGGGCGGCGTGTTCGGCGCGACGGATCCGGGCCTGATCGCATCCGGGTATTACTATTATTCCGCCCGGATCGTGGAAAAGAGCGCGGCCGTCCTTGGCAAAAAGGAAGACGCGGCCTTTTATGGAAAGCTCGCGGATGAGATCCGTGACGCTTTTGAAAAGGAATACTTTACCCCCACCGGCAGGCTGGCCGTGGATACCATGACCGCATACGTTTTCGTGCTGTACACCGGCCTGACGCCGAAACACGCGCTGAAGAAGGTTCGCAGGGGCCTGCTGAACAGGCTGCAGAAGAACTTCTACCATCTGGAGACCGGCTTTGTCGGCACTCCGTATCTGTGCCGCGTTCTTTCCGAGAACGGCATGAACGATATCGCCTATCATCTGCTGCTGGAGAAGGGTTATCCGGGATGGCTGTACGAGGTGCTGATGGGCGCCACCACCATCTGGGAGCGCTGGAATTCCGTTCAACCCGACGGCAGCATCAGCGGCACGGAGATGAACTCCCTCAACCATTACTCCTACGGCTCCATCGTGGAATGGATGTTCCGCGACATGACCGGCATCAACCCCTCGGAAGAGGCACCGGGCTTCAAGCGGTTCAGGATCGCGCCGACGCCGAACTACCGGATCGGCAGCGCCTGCGCGAAGCTCCGCTCGGCCGCCGGTCTGATCGAATCCGCCTGGGAGATCAGGGATGGAAAGTACCATTTCCGCTTTGTTGTGCCCTTTGACACTACCGCGCAGCTCGTTCTGCCCGACGCCCGCCTTGCAGACCTGGCCGACAGCCTGAAGGCCCAGGGCCTTGAAGGCACCGAAGGCGGCAGCGATGTCCGTGACCAGGTCATCGCCCAGGCCGGCCCCGGCACCTATGAGTTCACCTACGAACCCACCGTGCCCTGCCGCAAGATCTACAGCCTGGACTCCACCTGGGAAGAGCTCAAAGCCAACCCCAAAACCCGGGAAATCCTGGCAAAGGAGTACAAGACCAAAGAGGATCACATCCCCTTTGAGAAAGAGCTGTGTACCCTTTATGAGATGACCTGGGGCCCCTTCACCTGCGTACCTCAGGAACAGAGGGATAAGATTGACCGGCTGCTGCGGGCAGTGGAGGACTGACAAAGCTGCCTTGGCTTAATCTGAATTGGAAAGCCAAGTTGACTCGTTGCACACCTTGGCGACAGTCATAAATGACATGAAAGCTAATGTTTTTTGAATTGGAAAGCCAAGTTGACTCGTTGCACTCCCCGGTGCGACAGTCATAAATGACATGAAAACTAATGTTTTTTGAGAGGAGGAGACGGACGCTTGCCTGTCTCCTTCTCAAGCATGACCTGGCAAGCATATAGAAACAGAGAAAATTCAAAAAGATACGCCAGCGAGGTCTCTGAGTTTGAGGTGACAGGCGTATAAAAACAGCGAAAAGTCAAAATAATACGCCAGCGAGGTCTCTGAGCTTGACGTAGCAGGCGTATAGAAACAGCAAAAAGTCAATTTGATACGCCAACCTGGCACCTGACGCAAGAAAGGAGAAAAACCGTGATTTACAGTACTTTCAAAGATCTGAAGCTCTCAAAGCTGGGCTTCGGATGCATGCGGTTTGCATCGGATCCCGCTACCGGCCAGATCGATCAGGCAAAAGTAAACGCCATGTTCGACCTTGCCATCAAAGAAGGTGTCAACTATTTTGACACCGCTTATCCCTATTTGGGTGGAAACTCAGAGATTGCTATGGCGGAGGCCCTGTCCCGGTACCCCCGGGAAAGCTATTATATCGCGGATAAATTTCCCGGCCATTCCCTGACCGGTCCCATCGACAATATTGCCCTTTTCAATGTATCCCTGAGAAAATGCCGGACAGATTACTTTGACTTTTACCTGCTCCACAATGTCACCGAATGGTCAGAGCAGTTTTATGAGAGCGCGGAATATCACATCATTCCCGACATCCTGCGGATGAAAGAGGAAGGAAAGATCCGGTATCTGGGCTTTTCCTGCCACGGCGGCCCAAAATTTCTGGACGCGTTCCTGACCAGGCATGAGGGAGAATTTGATTTTGTGCAGATCCAGCTGAATTACCTTGACTGGACCTTACAGGACGCGAAGAAAAAATGCGAGATCATCGCCCGCCATGGGCTTGGGATCTGGGTTATGGAACCGGTCCGGGGCGGCAAGCTGGCGGTGCTTCCGGAGGAGGAATCCGCCAGGCTCAGGGAATTGCATGCAAAAACCGGCGGGTCCGGCGCATACCCGGGCGACGCTTCCTATGCCTTCCGCTTCCTGCAGGACATCCCGGAGGTCAAGGTCATTCTCTCCGGGATGAACGAAGTATTCCAGGTGGAGGATAACCTGCGGACCTTCCGCGAAGAATGGCCGCTTTCCGACGAGGAACGCGATATCCTGCTGCGCATTGCAGAGAATCTCAAACGGGGCGTGCCCTGCACGGCCTGCCGGTACTGCTGTGACGGATGTCCAGTCGGGCTGAACATTCCCTACCTCCTTGAATGCTACAACGATTTTAAATTCGCACAGACGCTGACACCGTCCATGCGCATCGATGCGCTGGAGGAGGAAAAACGTCCGGCAGCCTGCATTGGCTGCGGTCAGTGCGCCCATGCCTGTCCACAGCACATCGATGTGCCGGCGGCTCTTGCGGAGCTGGCGGAAATGTATGAGAAAGGTCCCCACTGGAGCGAAACCGTGAAGGCACGCTCAAAAGCCATGCAGGAGGATCTGAAGTAAAATGAGTCAGGGGGACAGGTTCCTTGACTCACACGTCTGTGTGAG
>JAFWDX010000487.1 GCA_017515945.1 Blautia sp.
CCCCTGACTCATCCAGGAACCTGTCCCCCTGACTCATCTTACAACTTGCTAACAGTTTTCAAATATGCTAATTTGTATATGTGACCTTTTTATACTCGCGAAAACAATCTCCACAGAAAGTGTGAATATCTATGAGACAAAAAACAGCATTCCTTGGCATTTTTGCCGCTGTCGCCATCATCTTTGGTTATGTGGAAAGCCTGATCCCGGTTTTTGTCGGCGTCCCGGGGGTAAAGCTCGGCCTGGCCAATCTGGCCGTCGTCCTGATCCTGCAGCGGTATTCTGTAAAAGAGGCTGCCCTGGTCTCCGTAGTCCGCATCCTTGTCATCGGTTTTCTCTTCGGCAACATGTTCGGCATTCTGTATTCTCTGGCCGGGGCGGCACTGAGCCTGACTGTCATGGCACTGCTTAAACGGTACGGAAAGCTGAGCCTGATCGGGATCAGTGTTGCCGGCGGGGTCTCCCACAATATCGGACAGCTGATCGTGGCCATGCTAATCGTGGAAAATGCATCTCTCATCTATTATTTCCCGGTCCTGCTGATCTCCGGCATCGCCACCGGGATGGTTATCGGCTGGCTGACACAGGAAACAGCAAAACGGATCAGATTCTAAAACACGACAGAGCTGCCCAAAGGGCAGCTCTGTCGTGTTTTTTTATCAGTGAGGTGCCGGCTGAACAGCTTCACCCCATCATATATATAATGCAGCCGCTCAGGCATCCGGTTCGATAAGACCGTATGTATTGCCTTTGCGTTTATAGACCACATTGACTTGATCGGTCTCGGCATTGCAGAATACATAGAAATTGTGTCCGAGGAGCTCCATCTGTACGCATGCATCTTCGGGATACATGGGTTTGATATCAAACTTTTTGGAGCGGATGATCCTGATCTGCTCATCCTCCTCGAACTCCCTGTCCACATAAGCCTGCTGGAAATTGCCGCCTGACTGTTTTTTATCCACGATCTTGGTTTTATATTTGCGAAGCTGGCGTTCGATGACCTCCTCGACCAGATCGATGGAAACATACATGTCATTGCTGACCTGCTCAGAGCGGATGATCCCGCCCTTTACCGGGATCGTGACTTCAATTTTCTGGCGTTCTTTCTCTACGCTGAGAGTTACGTGTACCTCTGTGTCCGGTGTAAAGTAACGGTCAAGCTTGCTGAGCTTATCCTCGATCGCTGTACGCAAGGAATCGCTGACTGTCAGATTCTTACCACTGATGATAAAATTCATACGTTCATCCCCTTTGCTGTATACTGGAGGCGTAGAGGGGGTCTGCCCTTTCGCCATCCTTATTATATCATATCTGCAGCCGGATGTCATCATTTTGTTGAGGTTTTAAAAAAATTCTGCGGAAATTTTGTTACAATTCACTGTTAGAAGCAGCTATCGTTTCAAATGGGATGCTCCCCCCGAAGAGATCCAGGGCACTTCCGATCGTCACATCCACACGTCCTCCGCTGCATCGCTTCAATTCCTCAATATCCTCCAGACTTCCCACACCGCCAGCGTAAGTCACCGGGCAGCATGTCACATCGCCCAGCATGGCTGCCAGCTCTGTATCCACACCTGCCGCCTTGCCTTCCACATCCACGGCATGCACCAGGAATTCTGCGCAGGACTCTCCCAGCTGCTCCAGCAGCCGTGGAGTTACAGGTACGTCGGTAAAACGCTGCCATCGGTCCGTGACCACATAATAGACTCCGTCCTTCTTCCTGCAGCTCACATCCAGGACCAGCTTTTCCTTCCCCACAGCGCGGATCATCCGCTCCAGGTTCTCATAACTGATCTGTCCGTCCTTAAAAACAAAGGATGTCACGATCACATGGCTGGCACCTGCTTCCAGGAAAAAGCCGGCATTCTCCGGGTCAATCCCTCCACCGATCTGCAGACCGCCCGGAAAAGCTGCCAGCGCCAGGAGCGCCTGCTGCCTGGTCGCTTCATACATTGACGAGCTGAGGCTGTTGAGCATGATCACATGGCCCCCGTAAAGGCCTTTTGCCCTGTACAGTCCGGCAAAATACGAGGCATCCTGTTCTGCCACAAAATTTACTCTCGCCTCGTTCCCCGCATCTCTCAGAGAACCACCGACGATCTGCTTGACTTTCCCATTATGAATATCGATACACGGCCTGAAACGCATAGGCTTCTCCTTATGTAACTATTCAGTCACAGTAACTGTTCAGTCAGCACCTCGCATTTACTGCGACACCGCAGGCGTGCCTTGGCAGGTGCGTGAGACAAAAGATGAACGGCCAAGGCCAGGTGCACTTTCAATGCGACGAAAGGAGCCTGCGCCTGGCCTCGTAACTGTGAAGGAGCTTGTGACTGAACAGTTACCAGTCACATTACTTTCCTTCAATCACATCTGCCATGTCATAACGCCCGGCAGGTTTTCCTGCAAGATAGCGGGCTGCCTCCAGCGCTCCCTTTGCAAAGATCGTTCTGGAATAGGCAGAATGGCGGATCTCGACGACTTCATCTGTACCGGCAAAGATCACCTCATGATCCCCGACGATGGTGCCGCCCCGGACAGCGCTGATCCCGATCTCTTTCGGATCCCGTTTCCGGCGGACTTGACTGCGGTCATATACATACGTATAGGCGCCGCCCATTTCCTCATTGATACTGTCCGCCAGTGCCAGAGCCGTTCCGCTGGGTGCATCCAGCTTTCTGTGATGATGGCGTTCGACGATCTCCATGTCAAAACCGGCCGGTGCCAGGACCCGGGCCGCATCCTTGAGCAGTTTCATCATTATATTCACGCCAAGAGACATATTTGCGGATTTAAGCACCGGTATTTTTTCCGCGGTTTTCTCCATATGGTCCAGCTGTGCCTCACTCAGCCCTGTCGTGCACAGGACCAGAGGCAGTCCCTTTGCCGCACAGTCGTCCAGCAGCGCGTCCACTGCGGCAGCAACGGAGAAATCCACCACGACGTCAGCCGGTACATCACAGGCAGCAATACTTGTAAAGAAGGGACAGCTGATCCCTTCCGGCTTTACTACATCTACGCCGGCGACAATTTCAAACTGTTCTCCCTCCTTCGCCAGTTCCGAGATCACGCGTCCCATATGCCC
>JAFWDX010000488.1 GCA_017515945.1 Blautia sp.
CAGGTTCCTTGACTCGCACATGCGTGTGAGGAGGAACCTGTCCCCGTGACTCACCCGTGAACGCTGTTCACAGAATGTTTGGAGGGCCTGACCCCATCAGACTTTCCGCGTTTCACGCCGTTGACGAACGCACGGGAATGGTGTACAATAGCAAACTGAAACAAAGTACCTCATTAACCAAAGTTTCTTAAGGAGGAAACATCATGAAAAAGATCATCAGTTTGATCCTTACCATGACCATGGTCCTTTCGTTTTCTGTTCTGCCCGTTTTTGCGGCCAGCGTAGAGACGATCGAGATCGAGGATGATGCGGAAGAGGTCGAGGAGACCGGTGAAGAGGAGACCACAGAGGCCTCCGGCGACTATCACATCGGTATCGTGACCGGTTCTGTATCCCAGTCCGAGGATGACCGCCGCGGTGCGGAGGCATTCCAGGCCATGTATGGCGAGGATCGCGTCACTCTCGCGATCTATCCCGACAACTTCACAGAGGAGCTTGAGACCACCATCCAGACCATCGTAAACCTTTCCGATGATCCGGATATGAAGGCCATCATCGTCAATCAGGCGATCCCTGGCACCACCGAGGCTTTCCGTCAGATCAAGGAAAGACGTCCTGACATCCTCTGCATCGCCGGTGAGTCCCATGAGGATCTGCCCGAGATCGGCAGCGCCGCTGACCTTGTCTGCAACAACGACTTTGTTGCCCGCGGCTATCTGATCATCCGCACAGCCCATGAGCTCGGCTGCGATATCTTCGTACACATTTCCTTCCCGCGTCATCTGTCCTATGAGACCATGAGCCGCCGTGTGGCGATCATGAAGGCCGCCTGTGAGGAGTTCGGCATGGAGTTCGTTATGGAATCCGCTCCCGATCCCACCACAGACGTAGGCGTACCGGGTGCTCAGGCTTATATCCTTGAGCATGTTCCGGAATGGGTCGAGAAATACGGCACAAATTCCGCTTACTTCTGCACCAACGATGCGCATACCGAGCCGCTGCTCAAGCAGCTCCTTGAGTATGGCGGATACTTCATCGAAGCAGACCTTCCGTCTCCTCTGATGGGTTATCCGGGAGCCCTTGGCCTTGACCTGACCGAAGAGGCCGGTGACTTCGAAAAGATCCTCGCCAAGGTTGAAGAAGCAGTTGTGGAAAAGGGCGGCGAAGGCAGATTCGGAACCTGGGCTTATTCCTATGGCTACACCGTATCCGCTGGTCTGGCTCAGCATGCCATGAACGTCATCGACGGTGTCAGCGAGCTTGATAACATCGACGATATCGCGGCAGCTTACCAGGTATTCTCCCCGAAGGCAGAATGGAACGGATCCAACTACACCAACGCCGACACAGGCGTGAAGCTGGACAACGTATTCCTTGTATACCAGGATACCTATATCATGGGTAACCCCGGAAAATACATGGGCTCCACTCAGATCGAAGTTCCGGAGAAATATTTCACAACCAAGTAAACAGGAATCTGACAAAGGGGGGAGGAGCGGATCGCTCCTCCCTTTTAATGTTAAAGGTTTGAAATCATAATCTTTGAAAGGTATATACATGGACAAGGAAAAGACGAAACTCCTTGAAATGCGGAACATCCGCAAGGATTTCTTTGGAAATCTCGTCCTGTCGGACATCAATCTTTCCCTGGACGCAGGAGAGGTCATCGGGCTGGTGGGTGAAAACGGCGCCGGAAAATCGACCCTGATGCGGATCCTCTTTGGTGCGAACATGATCCAGGAGACCGGCGGGTACGAAGGGGATGTGATCCTGGACGGAAAGACCGTGCATTTTACGTCTCCTTTTGATGCCATCGAGGCCGGAATCGGCATGGTGCATCAGGAATTTTCGCTTATTCCCGGATTTACCGCTACAGAGAATATTCTCCTGAACCGGGAACCGAAAAAGAAAAATCTGATCTCCGAGGTATTCGGAGATCGTATGAATACATTGAACCGCACGGAAATGGATGAACGGGCGGCGAACGCGATCGAGATGATGGGCGTGGACATTGACCGCAAGATGATCAACTACGACATGCCTGTCGGACATAAGCAGTTCACGGAGATCGCGAGAGAACTGTCCAAGGAGCAGCTCAAGCTCCTGATCCTGGATGAGCCTACGGCCGTCCTCACAGAGAAGGAGGCGGAGGCTCTGCTGGAGTCGATCCGCGGGATGGCTGCACGGGGAATCGCCATCATCTTTATCACGCACCGGCTTCAGGAAATCCTGGCTGTCTGCGACAGAGTCGTGGTTATGAGAGACGGACTGATCGTCTCCGAAAAGCCGGCAGGCGCCACTACCGTGGCGGAGATCACGCGCAACATGGTGGGCAGAGAGATCAGCGGTTCACCCGCGGCTGCGCAGAACAGTAACAGGGCGGAAGCGGCCGGCACAGGCCGGACCATCCTGGACATCCGCAGGCTCTGGGTGGATATGCCCGGGGAGATCGTACGCAATGTCAACCTCGAAGTGAAGGAGGGCGAGATCCTGGGCATCGGCGGACTGGCCGGCCAGGGCAAGCTGGGCATCCCCAACGGGATCATGGGCCTGTATCCCGCCGGCGGTGAAGTGACATTTGAGGGAAAACAGATCCCGCTGAATTCGCCCAGGAACTGCCTGGATTCCTCCTTTGCCTTTGTATCGGAGGACCGGCGCGGCGTCGGCCTGCTGCTGGATGAATCCCTGGAGTGGAACATCGCTTTCCCGGCCATGCAGGTGCAGAATAAATTCCTGAAAAACTATCTGGGCGGTCTGATCAAATGGCGTGATGAAAAAGCCATCAAGGAAGTGACGGATCGGTATATCGATGAACTGGCCATCAAGTGCACCAGCTCGCGCCAGAAGGCAAAGGAGCTCTCCGGCGGCAATCAGCAGAAGGTGTGCCTGGCAAAAGCCTTTGCCCTGGAGCCCAGACTCCTTTTCGTTTCGGAGCCTACCCGCGGCATCGACGTAGGTGCCAAGGCCCTGGTCCTTGAGGCATTAAAGAAGTTCAACCGTGAAAACGGCGTAACCATCGTCATCGTCTCTTCCGAGCTGGAAGAACTCAGGCAGAGCTGCGACCGGATCGCCATCGTGTCCGGCGGAAAAATCGCGGGAATCCTGCCGGCCAGTGCTTCGGTGGAGGAGCTGGGTACGCTGATGCTCAGCCAGGTTATATAAGGAGGAAACGATGAACGGGAAAACAAAAGAAAAAGGCGCGTTCGGAAAGATGCTGGAGAGCTTTGGCCTGCCCAGGCTGATCATCACGCTCTTCCTGCTGCTCCTCCTTGCGCTGGCGCCCTTTGTCGGCGCGGATCTGCCCACGCAGATCACCAATATCATCGCCCGGTTTTCATGGAACGGCGTACTGGTGCTGGCTATGGTGCCGATGGTGCATTCCGGCTGCGGCCTGAACTTCGGCCTGCCGCTGGGGATCATCTCCGGCCTGCTCGGCGCGACACTGTCCATCGAGTTCGGCTTCACAGGGGCGTTGTCCTTTTTGGTGGCCATTCTGATCGCCACGCCCTTTGCACTGGTGTTCGGGAGTCTGTACGGATGGCTGCTGAACAAGATCAAGGGCGGAGAGATGATGATCGCCACGTATGTAGGGTTTTCATCGGTCTCCATGATGTGCATGATGTGGCTGATCCTTCCCTATAAGAGCCCCAACATGGTATGGGGGCTGTCGGGCAAGGGCCTGCGTACCACAATCTCTCTGGAGGGGTATTACAATCGTGTGCTGGCGGACTTCCTGCCCATCAATATCGGTAAGCTGTCCATTCCCACCGGGACACTCCTGTTCTTTGCCGTACTGGCGCTGGCCATGTGGGCCTTCCTGCACACAAAGACGGGCACGGCCATGACGGCTGTAGGTTCCAATCCGACCTTTGCCCGGGCTGCGGGCATCAATGTGGACAGGATCCGGCTGCTGTCGGTGGTCATGTCCACATGGCTGGCTGCGGTGGGCATTCTGGTTTATGAACAGGGCTTTGGGTTCGTGCAGCTGTATATGGCACCGTTTTACATGGCTCTGCCGGCTGTGTCCGCGATCCTGATCGGCGGCGCATCGGTCAACAAGGCCTCCATCATGAACGTGATCATCGGCACGATCCTTTTCCAGGGAATCGTGACCATGACGCCTACGGTCATGAATAATATGATCCATATGGACATGAGTGAAGTCATCCGGATCATCGTCTCCAACGGCATGATCCTGTATGCGCTGACAAGGAAAACGGAGGGCACGAAATGAAGAAGAAAAGTTCACGCAGCTTCGGAGCCTTTTTGCGTTCCGGTTCCGTGCCGATGATGTTCGTACTGATCTGTGCCGTGTGTATCCCGCTGTCCGGGCTTTCACCCAGCTACCTGATCAACGAGATCGTGACCCGTATGGGCAGAAACGCGTTCCTGATCCTCTCCCTGCTGATTCCGATCATGGCCGGCATGGGGTTGAATTTTGGCATGACTTTGGGAGCCATGGCCGGTGAGATCGGCCTGATCCTGGCCAGCGACTGGCAGATCGTGGGGATCCCGGGCATGGTGCTGGCTATGATCATTTCTGTCCCGATTTCCATCCTGCTGGGTCTTTTCTGCGGAAAGATCCTCAATATGGCAAAGGGCCGTGAAATGATTACAAGTCATATCATCAGCTACTTTATCAACGGTGTGTATCAGCTGGTGGTGCTGTATCTGATGGGTTCCGTGATCCCGATCAAGCACAGCAGCATCAAGCTGCCCAGAGGCTATGGCATCCGCAATACCGTCAGTCTCCTGAGCATGCGCCAGAAGCTGGACAACCTGATCCCGCTGACGGTCAGGGGGGTCAAGATCCCTGTGGCAACGTTTATCATCGTAGCAATCCTGTGCGTGTTCATCGTGTGGTTCACCCGCACAAAGCTCGGCCAGGACATGCGGGCGGTCGGCCAGGACATGGAGGTGGCCCGGGACGCGGGTATCAATGTGGAGCGGACGAGGATCATTTCCATCATCCTTTCCACTGTGCTGGCGGGCATCGGCATGGTGATCTACCTGCAGAATATGGGCAACATCGCCACCTACAGCTCTCATTCACAGATCGGCATGTTCTGTATCGCGGCGCTGCTGGTCGGCGGCGCGTCGGTGGATAAGGCTTCCATCTGGAACGTGTTCCTGGGAGTCATCCTTTTCCATCTGATGTTCATTGTCGCACCAAAGGCCGGCGCGGCCATCACGGGAGACTCCATGATCGGTGAATATTTCCGTGTCTTTGTATCTTATGCCGTCATCACGGTGGCTCTGGTCATGTATGAGACAAACAAGCGCAAAGCCAGGAGCATGGAGGGCGAACGCCTCAGACTGGAACAGGAGGAAGAGAAATGAAGAAAAGAACGTTTCTGATCCGCATCCTGTTCGTAGCGGTGCTGATCGGAATTGCGGCGGTGATGTGTGTCATCGGGCGCGGCCATACGGTTTATTTTGACAACAAGACCGTTACAGGCCCGGACGGGACTGTATATGAAGCGCCTTATCAGATCCAGGTGTTCGTGGAGGATGAGTCCGCAGGAAAGCTCAAGGAGGGCGACCGCGGCATGGCCTCTGTGATGGGTCAGGATTTTAAGATGATCCTGCATATCACGCCCGAGAAGGACGCCAAAAAGGTGGGCAGTGCGGTCAGCTTTAAGCTGCCGTACAACATGGACGGCGTGATCATCAATCTGCCGGCTCTGCTCGGGGGTGCGCCTGAGGATGTGTATATGGAAGAATTCGTTCCGGCTCCGGTTGAGGAGGATGAGGACGAGGAGGTCGTGGTGACCGACGAATTTGAGATGCCGTCGGAAGAATGAAATATGGGGGTCGGCCCTGGCAGTTAAAAGGGGTCTGGCCCTCCGGCAGTTAAATGGGGTCTGGCCCTCCAAACAAATCGTGAACAGCGTTCATAAAATGTTCATGAGTATCTCATGAACATTTTATGAACGCTGTTCACGGTTTGTTTGGAGGGCCAGACCCCATTTTTTATAAAATAATCCTTGACAGGGAAAATTCGAGATGTTATATTGAAAAATGCTATATTATGGAAAGGTACGCCTTTTGATTCATTATCATTATAATCCCTTTGACTGTGAATCGTCAAGAGTGTATCCAATTGTAATATAAATTTTAGAATACAGGGGTGAGACGTCAATGGAAAAAAACAGAATTCGTTCTGTACAGGCCGGTAAGAGCATGCGGATGAGCTACCAGAGACAGAAGGAAGTTCTTCAGATGCCGAACCTGATCGAGGTCCAGAAGGACTCCTATCAGTGGTTCCTGGATGAAGGGCTCCGGGAGGTCTTCCGGGATATTTCTCCGATCGCGGATTACGGCGGGAAGCTGAGCCTTGAGTTCATCGACTTTACTTTTGACGAAAAGGACGCAAAGTATTCCATCGCTCAGTGCAAAGAGCGGGATGTGACGTACGCCGCTCCTTTGAAGGTCAAGGTACGCCTTATTAACAAAGAAACAGAGGAGATCAACGAGCATGAGATTTTCATGGGCGATCTGCCTCTGATGACGGCCACCGGTACGTTTGTGATCAATGGCGCGGAGCGTGTCATTGTCAGCCAGCTGGTGAGATCCCCCGGTATTTACTACGCGATCACCCACGATAAGCTGGGCAAGACGCTCTATGCCTGCACGGTCATCCCCAACAGAGGCGCATGGCTGGAGTACGAGACGGATTCCAATGACGTCTTTTATGTACGTGTGGACCGCACGAGAAAGGTGCCGATCACGGTGCTGATCCGTGCCCTGGGCGTTGGAACCGACGCGGAGATCACGGAGCTCTTTGGCGAGGAGCCCAAGATCCTGGCCAGCTTCACCAAGGATACCTCCACCAATTATCAGGAGGGTCTGCTGGAGCTGTACAAAAAGATCCGCCCCGGCGAGCCGCTGGCCGTAGAGAGCGCGGAGACGCTGATCAATGCGATGTTCTTTGATCCCCGCCGCTATGACCTGGCCAAGGTGGGCCGCTATAAATTTAATAAGAAACTTCATTTTAATAAGAGAATTGTCGGACACCGTCTGGCGGAGGATGTCGTGGATCCTTCCACAGGTGAGGTGCTGGCCGAGGCCGGCGCCACGATCCACCGCAAGGAGGCCGACATGATCCAGAACGCCGCCGTTCCCTTTGTCTGGATGGAAGGAGAGGAAGGACGTAAGATCAAAGTCCTCTCCAGCCTCATGGTGGATATCCGCACATGGATTCCTGAGGTCCAGGACATGAACGACGAGCAGCTCAAGGATGAGCTGGGTGTGACGGAGCTGGTTTACTATCCGGTGCTGGAGCATATCCTGGAGGAATATCCGGATTATGAAAGCCGCAAAGCGGCGATCCGCAGGGATATCCGGGATCTGATCCCCAAGCATATCACCCGTGAGGATATTTTTGCATCGATCAATTACAACATGCATCTGGAATACGGTCTGGGCAATGACGACGATATCGATCATCTGGGCAATCGTCGTATCCGCGCCGTGGGCGAGCTACTGCAGAACCAGTACCGGATCGGTCTGTCCAGACTGGAGAGAGTGGTCCGTGAGCGCATGACCACACAGGATACGGAGAGCATTTCCCCGCAGTCCCTGATCAATATCAAACCGGTCACCGCGGCGGTCAAGGAGTTCTTCGGATCTTCCCAGCTGTCCCAGTTCATGGATCAGAACAACCCGCTGGGCGAGCTGACCCACAAGAGACGTCTCTCCGCCCTGGGCCCTGGCGGTCTGTCGAGAGACCGTGCCGGATTTGAGGTGCGAGACGTACATTATTCCCATTACGGCAGGATGTGCCCCATCGAGACACCTGAAGGTCCCAACATCGGCCTGATCAACTCCCTTGCATCCTATGCAAGGATCAATCAGTACGGTTTGTGGAGGCCCCCTACCGCAAGATCGACAAGTCCGATCCCAAAAATCCGCGTGTCACCGATGAAGTGGTGTACATGACGGCGGATGAGGAGGACAACTACCATGTCGCGCAGGCGAACGAAGCCCTCGACGCTGAGGGACATTTCGTCCGCAAAAACGTATCCGGCCGTTACCGTGAGGAGACGCAGGAGTACGAGCGCCACATGTTTGACTACATGGATGTCTCGCCCAAGATGGTATTCTCGGTCGCGACAGCCCTGATCCCCTTCCTGCAGAACGACGACGCCAACCGTGCGCTGATGGGCTCCAACATGCAGCGTCAGGCGGTTCCCCTCCTGACGACAGAGGCTCCCGTCGTGGGCACCGGCATGGAGCACAAGACCGCGGTCGACTCCGGCGTCTGCGTGGTGGCAAAGCGTGCCGGCACAGTCCTGTACGCCACCTCCACCGATATCTGCATCCGGGCGGAGGACGGCACAAAGGATGAATATCATCTGACCAAGTTCCTGCGCTCGAACCAGAGCAACTGCTACAATCAGCGCCCGATCGTGAACCAGGGCGATGAGGTGGAGGCCGGCGACGTGATCGCGGACGGTCCCTCCACGGACAACGGCGAGCTGGCCCTGGGCAAGAACCCGCTCATCGGTTTCATGACCTGGGAGGGTTACAACTATGAGGACGCCGTCCTGCTCAGCGAGAAGCTGGTCCAGGACGATGTATATACTTCTGTCCATATCGAGGAATACGAGGCGGAAGCCCGTGATACCAAGCTCGGACCGGAGGAGATCACCCGTGATGTGCCGGGCGTGGGCGATGAAGCGCTCAAAAACCTGGATGACCGCGGGATCATCCGCATCGGCGCCGAGGTCCGTGCGGGCGACATTCTGGTAGGTAAGGTCACGCCAAAGGGTGAGACCGAGCTGACTGCAGAGGAAAGGCTCCTGCGCGCCATTTTCGGCGAGAAGGCCAGAGAGGTCAGAGATACCTCCCTCAAGGTACCCCACGGCGAGTATGGTATCGTGGTGGACGCCAAGGTCTTTACCCGTGAGAACGGCGACGAGCTCAGCCCGGGCGTCAATCAGTCCGTCCGTATCTACATCGCGCAGAAACGTAAGATCTCCGTCGGCGACAAGATGGCCGGTCGTCACGGTAACAAGGGTGTCGTTTCCCGTGTGCTGCCCGTGGAGGATATGCCCTTCCTGCCCAACGGACGTCCGCTGGACATCGTGCTGAATCCTCTGGGCGTGCCTTCCCGTATGAATATCGGGCAGGTGCTGGAGATCCATCTGAGCCTGGCCGCCAAGGCCCTCGGCTTTAATATTTCCACCCCGGTGTTCGACGGCGCCAACGAAGTGGACATCCAGGATACCCTGGAGCTGGCCAATGACTACGTCAATACCGAGGACTTTGAAGAGTTCCGCAAAAAATATGAGGATGTCCTTGCCCCGGATGTCATGCAGTACCTGGATGAGAACAAAGCCCACAGAGCATTGTGGAAGGGCGTTCCGATCTCCAGAGACGGCAAGGTGCAGCTGAGGGACGGCCGTACCGGAGAGTTCTTTGACGGACCGACCACGATCGGTCACATGCATTACCTCAAGCTCCACCATCTGGTGGATGACAAGATCCATGCCCGTTCCACAGGCCCATACTCCCTGGTTACCCAGCAGCCGCTGGGCGGCAAGGCGCAGTTCGGCGGCCAGCGATTCGGAGAGATGGAGGTCTGGGCACTGGAGGCCTATGGCGCTTCCTATACACTGCAGGAGATCCTGACCGTCAAGTCGGATGATGTGGTCGGACGTGTCAAGACCTACGAGGCCATCATCAAGGGAGACAATATCCCTGAGCCCAGCATCCCCGAGTCCTTCAAGGTGCTGCTCAAGGAGCTGCAGTCCCTTGGACTGGATGTGCGTGTCCTCAGAGACGACAATACAGAGGTCGAGATCATCGAGAACGTGGATTACGGCGAAACGGATCTGCGTGCCGTTATCGAGGGAGATTCCAGAAACCGCAGAGGCGATGACGAAAACTTCGGCAGATATGGGTATACCAGACAGGAGTTCAATGAATCCGGCGAACTTGAGGATCTGGAGGAGGATGCCCACAGCTCAGATGACGAGGACGTGTCGGACGACATGCTCGAGTTTGAAGAGGCCTACGACGATGACGGTATCGAATAAAAGTACCTGTTCGGTCAGCACCTCGCATTTACTGCGACACCGCAGGCGTGCCTTGGCAGGTGCGTGAGAAAGAAGTTGAACAGCCAGGGCCGGGCGCACTTTCATTGCGACGATAGGAGCCTGCGTCCGCCCTCGGAACTGTGAAGGAGCTTGTGACTGAACAGTTACGAATAATATGGGGTAACTGTGAAGAAACTTGTGACTGAACAGTTACCGATCACGATGAAAGGGGAATCATAATGGCAGAAGTAACCAGCACCCCGGAGGCGAAATCAAATCAGCCGATGACCTTTGATGCCATAAAGATCGGACTGGCATCCCCTGAAAAGATCAGGGAATGGTCGCGTGGTGAGGTATTAAAGCCTGAAACAATCAATTACCGCACGCTCAAACCGGAGAAGGAAGGGCTTTTCTGTGAAAAGATCTTCGGGCCGAGCAAGGACTGGGAGTGTCACTGCGGCAAATACAAAAAGATTCGCTACAAAGGCGTGGTCTGTGACCGCTGCGGCGTTGAGGTCACAAAGGCCTCCGTCCGGCGTGAGCGCATGGGCCATATCGAGCTGGCCGCGCCGGTTTCACATATATGGTACTTTAAGGGAATTCCTTCCAGGATGGGTCTGATCCTGGATCTGTCTCCCAGGACGCTGGAGAGAGTGCTCTATTTTGCGAGCTACATCGTACTGGATCCGGGCGAGACGGGACTGATGCGCAAGCAGATCCTCTCAGAGCGGGAGTATCAGGAGGCCGTGGAGACATGGGGTCATACCTTCCGCGTGGGCATGGGCGCAGAGGCGATCATGGAGCTGCTGCAGGCCATCGACCTGGAGAAGGATTCCGCTGAGCTCAAGGAGGAGCTGGAGACGGCATCCGGACAGAAACGGGCCAGGATCATCAAAAGGCTCGAGGTCGTGGAGTCCTTCCGCGAGTCCGGCAACCGTCCGGAGTGGATGGTGATGACGGTGATCCCCGTGATCCCGCCGGATCTGCGCCCGATGGTCCAGCTGGACGGCGGCCGCTTTGCCACCTCCGACCTGAATGATCTGTACCGCAGGATCATCAACCGCAATAACCGTCTGAAAAGACTGCTGGAGCTGGGGGCTCCGGACATCATCGTCCGCAATGAAAAGCGCATGCTCCAGGAGGCTGTGGACGCGCTGATCGACAACGGCCGCAGAGGCCGTCCGGTCACAGGCCCCGGCAACCGTGCGCTGAAATCTCTTTCCGACATGCTCAAGGGTAAATCCGGACGTTTCCGTCAGAACCTGCTGGGCAAGCGTGTCGACTATTCCGGCCGTTCCGTTATTGTTGTAGGACCGGAGCTCAAGATTTATCAGTGCGGTCTGCCCAAGGAGATGGCCATCGAGCTGTTCAAGCCCTTCGTCCTGAAGGAGCTGGTAGCGGGCGGGATCTCCCACAACATCAAGAGCGCCAAAAAGATGGTCGAAAAGCAGGAGACCGAGGTCTGGGATGTCCTCGAGGAGGTCATCAAGGAGCATCCGGTCATGCTGAACCGTGCGCCTACGCTGCATCGTCTGGGTATCCAGGCCTTTGAGCCGATCCTGGTCGAGGGCAAGGCCATCAAGCTCCATCCGCTGGTGTGTACGGCTTTCAACGCGGACTTCGACGGCGACCAGATGGCCGTCCATCTGCCGCTTTCCCAGGAGGCACAGGCCGAGTGCCGCTTCCTGCTCCTGTCGCCCAACAACCTGCTGAAGCCGTCTGACGGCGGTCCTGTGGCCGTACCTTCCCAGGATATGGTACTTGGTATCTATTACCTGACCCAGGAGCGCCCGGGCAGCATCGGTGAGGGCAAGTACTTCCGCAGTGTGAACGAGGCGATCCTTGCATATGAGAACGGTGTCATCAAGCTGCAGACCAAGATCAATGTCCGCAGGTCAGGAGTGGACAAGGACGGCAACCCGATCACGGGGAACGTTTCTTCGACACTGGGCCGTTTCCTGTTTAATGAGATCCTTCCGCAGGACCTTGGCTTTGTGGACCGGAGCATTCCGGGTAACGAGCTGGTTCCGGAGGTGGATTTCCTTGTAAAGAAAAAAGAGCTCAAAAAGATCCTTGAGAAGGTCATTAACACCCACGGGGCGACCACCACGGCTGAGGTGCTGGACTCCATCAAGGCTATGGGATACAAATATTCCACCCGTGCGGCCATGACGGTTTCCATTTCCGACATGACCGTGCCGCCGCAGAAGCCGCAGATGATCCAGGAAGCACAGGACCGTGTGGACCGGATCACCCGCAACTACCGCCGTGGTATGATCACCGAGGAGGAGCGCTACAAAGAGGTCGTCAGCACCTGGAAAAAGACCGACGATGACCTGACCAAGGCTCTGCTGGGCGGACTGGATAAATACAACAACATCTTCATGATGGCTGATTCCGGCGCGCGTGGTTCTGATAAGCAGATCAAGCAGCTGGCCGGTATGCGTGGCCTGATGGCGGATACCACAGGTCATACGATCGAGCTGCCGATCAAGTCCAATTTCCGTGAGGGTCTGGACGTTCTGGAGTATTTCATGTCGGCGCACGGCGCCCGCAAGGGCCTGTCCGACACGGCTCTGCGTACCGCGGACTCCGGATACCTGACCAGACGTCTGGTCGACGTTTCACAGGAGCAGATCGTCCGTGAGACAGACTGCTGTGAGACCCGTCCTGAGATCGCGGGCATGTATGTGACCGCATTTACGGACAACAAGGGCGACGACAGGGACAAGATCGATTCCGAGTCCTCGATCGAGAGCCTGCAGGAGCGTATCACGGGAAGATTCTCCTGTGAGACCATCAAGGACAAGAACGGCGAAGTCATCGTCAAGAAGAATCATATGATCACGCCCAGGCGCGCGGCCCGGATCATGAGCGAGGGTGTCAGCAATGAGACCGGCGGCCGGATCGAGAGAGTCAAGATCCGTACGATCCTGACCTGCCGCTGCAAGGTGGGTGTGTGCGCGAAGTGCTACGGCGCCAACATGGCTACCGGCGAACCGGTGCAGGTGGGTGAATCCATCGGTATCATCGCCGCTCAGTCCATCGGTGAGCCCGGTACGCAGCTGACCATGAGAACCTTCCACACGGGCGGTGTGGCCGGCGGTGATATCACCCAGGGTCTTCCCCGTGTCGAGGAGCTTTTTGAAGCCCGTAAGCCCAAGGGTCTCGCGATCATCACTGAGATCCCCGGCATGGCGGTTCTCAACGATACCAAGAAAAAGAGAGAGATCATCGTCACCAATCCGGAGGACGGTTCTTCCAAGACCTATCTGATCCCCTACGGCTCCCATCCGACGATCAAGGAGGAAGAGGGCCAGAGAATGGTGGAGGCCGGCGATCCTCTGACCGAAGGTAGTCTGAATCCGCATGACATCCTCCGGATCAAGGGTATCCGTGCCGTGCAGGATTACATGCTCAAGGAAGTGCAGCGCGTGTACCGCCTCCAGGGCGTGGAGATCAACGACAAGCATATCGAGGTCATCGTGCGCCAGATGCTGAAGAAGATCCACATCGAGGAGCAGGGCGACTCCGAGTTCCTGCCTGGCTCGATGGTCAATGTCCTTGAGTTCGAGGATGTGAATGAGGAGCTGGTCGCGCAGGGCAAAGAGCCCGCCGTCGGCACCCAGGTCATGCTCGGTATCACAAAGGCCTCTCTGGCTACGGATTCCTTCCTGTCGGCCGCTTCCTTCCAGGAGACCACAAAGGTCCTGACCGAAGCTGCCATCAAGGGCAAGGTCGACCATCTGATCGGTCTGAAGGAGAACGTGCTGATCGGTAAACTGATCCCGGCCGGTACAGGACTCAAGACCTATCAGGAAGTAGAACTCGACACAGTTATGCCGACTCCGGCACCTGCCGCTGCGCCTGCGCCAAAGGCAGACAAAAAAGCAGTGGAAGAGGATGAAGAGACGTCGGATTATGACGAGGAGGGTCAGATCGACGACGAGGATGATATCGACTGGCCTGAGGAGGAGCATGCTTCAGCCGAAGCCGGTGAACCTGATATGACGACCGCAGCTGAAGAGCCGGATGAAATCGCTGAAGCGCAGACCGCTGAGGAAGCGGATGAGCTTTTCGGTGAAGCGGATCCGGATGAAGATCAGTAATTGTCTGTGAACGGGCTTGCGGCCGGATGGCTGCAAGCCGGAAAAAATCACAAAAAGATATAAAAAACAGGACCGCCTCTCTGTAAAAGAGGCGGTCCTGTTTTTTATTTTTGTAACTGTTCAGTCACAAGCTTTTTCACAGTTGCGAGGCCAGGCGCAGGCTCCTTTCGTCGAAATGAAAGTGTGCCTGGCCTTGACTGTTGGATTATTATTTCACGCACCTGCCAAGGCACGCTTGCGGTGTCGCAGTAAATGCGAGGTGCTGACTGAACAGTTACTTAATATTTAGTGGTATGAATCGTAAAGTACGCGGCTGGCGTTCGCGATCGCATTCTGCGCTTCGCCGACTGCGCCGAGATTTTCCGACATGAAGACAACGACCAGATCGGATCCGTTGTCGGTGTCATAGATGATGCCGGCATCGTTTTCCACATCGCCGAGCTCGCCGGTCTTGTTGGCGACGAGGACGCCGTCAGGCAGAGCGGCGGGAATCTTGTTCCGGCGGGTCTGAGCCTTGAGAAGGTTGAACATATCTCCGGCATGGGACAGGGTGGAGGTCACCTGCGGAGCGGTCCAGACACTGCCTGCCTCTTCGTTCGCCGCACCTGCTTCGGCCTGCGCGGAGCGGTATACCTCGCGGAGGAAGCGGCCACAGTCGACTACGGAGGTATAGTTGTCATCGTATTCGTTGCTGGCAAGAAGGAGCCTGCCCATATGCGTGCTGGTATAGCCGTGGGCTGCGCAGAAATCATTGACAACATTCATGCCGGTCTGGCTGTCGCCTCCGCCGAGCATGCCTACCAGGGCATTGGCTGCATCATTGTCACTGACGGTGATCATCGGATACAGATTATCGTCAAGGGCAGCCTGGCCGTAAGTGGCGGAGAGGGAATCAAAATTCTCATAGACCGCTGCCATGATATAAAGCTTGATCAGGCTGGCTGCCTGCATGCGTTCGCTGGCAGTAGGCGGTGCAAAGCCGGAAAGGTCATTCTTCAGGTCGCATACGTACATGGCCCAGTGACCGTTGCCCTGGGGGAGTACGCTGTACGCTGCTGAAACCGCGGATTTGAACAGATCCTGAGCGGCTTCCAGATCCATTTCGGAACCGGCCCCGGCTCCGCCGCCGGAAGAGGGAGAAAGGGCGCCCTCCTCACGGTTTTCCTCTGGCGCGGGCTCAGCCTGCTCATCTGCGGGTGCGGGCTCGGCCTGCTCCTCTGCGGGCGCGGGTTCGGCCTGCTCCTCTGCGGGGGCTGCTTCGGCGGCTTCGCCTTCGGAGAATTCGTCTTCTTCGTCAGCTGCTTCGGGGGTGTCTTCCTCATTTGCGGCAGCTGCATCATCTGCATCCTCGGCCGGGATGGAAGAAGTATCGTCCTCTGCTGTCTCAGCGGTTGTATCCGCAGGAGCGGCAGCCGCATTGTCGGAGTCGGTACCGTCGGAGAAATCGAATGATTCACCGGCGTCGTCGGAGTCCTGGGCATTCTTTTCTGCAGCTTCGTCTGTGGAGTTATCTTCTGCGGCATCAGCAGCTTCAGAATCATCTTCTGCGGTATCAGCAGCTGCTTCTGCGGGAGCTTCGGTGGTCTCTTCTGCGGGAGCTTCAGTGGTCTCCTGAGCGGGGGCTTCGGTGGTCTCTGCCGCAGGGGCTTCAGTGGTCTCTTCTGCGGGAGCCTCAGTGGTCTCCTGGGCGGGGGCTTCGGTGGTCTCCTCTACAGGAGCTTCCGTGGCCTCCTCTGCGGGAGCTTCGGCTTCATCTGCCTTAGAAAAATATCCGTCAATGCCGTCTGCGATCACATAGGCTGCCCAGGCTTGATCCGTATCCTTGGCCAGATCCAGCGGAGCCGCCTGGTTTGTAAACTTGTCAAGCTGGAGCATGACAGTCGGTGCGGCGGACTTTGAGGTCTCTGCCGTGAGGATCTCGGTACCTGACGCCTGCGAAATAGATTCATAAGCATCGGCAATACTCTCGGCCAGAGGAAGGGAATCTATATCGTCCGCTCCTTTGACATCCATCGCGATGATCGGAGCTGCGCCGCCCGTGCGCAGCTGGATCACAGCCTTTGCGTTGGCACCTTCTCCCTTGAGGTCCTCTGTGAGGACAACCTCGTATCCGCGGTTTGTAAGGATATCGGAGAGGATCTGTGCGATGGCTTCGTTTGACGCCTCGGCGCCCGCGTCAACAGCAACACTGTGAGTATCTGCCGCGGCTGTGGCAGCGCCGGAGAGGATCATGGACATTGCGGCGCCTGCGGCGATCCAGGTTTTGATCATTTTTTTCCTTCTCATATTAATACTCCTGTTATTATTTCTTCGGGTTACATCTTTCGTAACTATTCAGTCACAAGCTCCTTCACAGTTACGAGGCCAGGCGCAGGCTCCTTTCGTCGCATTGGAAGTGCGCCTGGCCCTGGCTGTTCGTCTTTTGCTCCACGCACCTCGCAGTAAATGCGAGGTGCTGACTGAACAGTTACCATCTTTCAAATAATATCATATTATTTGCAGGATGTCCATTTGTTACTGATGATAAGGTTTGAAAATGAGGCGCGGGTGAGTCAGGGAGGGC
>JAFWDX010000489.1 GCA_017515945.1 Blautia sp.
ACATCCGCACGGGCAATCGGCGTTTTTAAAAAAGACATAACAGAGTAAGATCTATACATATTGAGATCTATACAATAGAGGAATAACAATGGAATTAAAACCAGAGAAGATTTCCCAGGTGATCCGCAGTCAGATCAAGTACTATGAGAATGCGATCATCCAGAACGAGACCGGCACTGTCCTCACGGTCGGTGACGGTATCGCCAGGGTCAGCGGGCTGGTGAACTGCATGGCGGGCGAGCTGCTGGAATTTTCGGACGGCACGTTCGGCATGGCGCAGAACCTCGAGGAAAACAGTGTCTCGGCAGTCCTCTTCGGTGAGGACACGGGGATCAGTGAGGGACAGACCGTCAAGCGCACGGGCCGTGTCGTCTCAGTTCCCGTAGGCGAGGGCATGATCGGCCGTGTCGTCAACGCGATCGGCCAGCCAATCGACGGCGCAGGCCCCATTGAGACGACAGCGTTCCGCGCAGTTGAGTCACCCGCACCCGGCATCATTGACCGCCAGCCGGTCAAGGAACCCCTTCAGACCGGTATCAAGGCCATCGACTCCATGATCCCGATCGGCAGAGGCCAGCGTGAGCTGATCATCGGCGACCGCCAGACAGGCAAGACGACGATCGCTATCGACACCATCATCAACCAGAAGGGCAAGGACGTCATCTGCATTTACGTCGCGATCGGCCAGAAGAGATCCACCGTGGCCGGCCTGGTATCCGACCTGCGCGCGGCAGATGCCATGAGCTACACCATCGTCGTCGCGGCGACGGCCTCCGAGCCTTCCCCTCTGCAGTTCATCGCTCCCTATTCGGGCTGCGCGATGGGCGAATATTTCATGAACAAGGGCAAGCACGTCCTCATTATCTATGATGACCTGTCCAAGCACGCGGTCGCATACCGCGCGATCTCCCTGCTGATCAGAAGACCTCCGGGACGTGAAGCTTATCCCGGCGACGTCTTCTACCTGCATTCGAGACTGCTTGAGCGCGCGGCCAAGCTCTCCGACCAGCTCGGAGGCGGTTCGCTGACAGCCCTTCCCATCATCGAGACACAGGCAGGTGACGTCTCGGCCTATATCCCGACCAACGTCATCTCCATTACAGATGGCCAGATCTTCCTTGAGACCGAGCTCTTCCACTCCGGTATCATGCCTGCCATCAACCCCGGTATCTCCGTATCCCGAGTCGGCGGCAACGCCCAGATCAAGGCTATGAAGAAGGTTGCCGGTACTCTGAAGCTGGTCTACTCCCAGTACAGAGAGCTGCAGAGTTTCGCTCAGTTCGGTTCCGACCTGGACGAGGACACCAAGTCCCGTCTGGCACAGGGCGAACGTATCGTGGAAGTCCTCAAGCAGGGCAAGAACGTTCCCTGGCAGGTTGAAAACCAGGTCGCCATCCTGTACGCGACCATCAACGGCATCCTCAAGGATGTCGAAGTCAGTGACATCGCGGACTATCAGGACCAGCTGAACAAGCGTCTGACCCAGGATCCCGACGGCATCGCTGTCATGAAGGCGATCCGCGAGACCGGCGCCCTGAGTGAAGAAAATGAAGCTATACTGAAATCCGTGCTGGAAGGCTTTACAAAGAACTTCATCGATTCGAAGAAGGCGTAGACTCGAAGAAGGCGTAAGGCCCCTGCATAGGGGAGGAAGGCGGTGACCGCAAAAAGAGAACCGCCCATTCCCGATCATGGAGGAAAACTATGGCAGCTGCTAATATGAAGGCAGTCAAGCTGCGGATCAAGAGTGTGCAGAACACGATGCAGATCACCAAGGCCATGCAGCTGGTTGCGGCGTCCAAGCTCAGAAAAGCCAAGGACAAAGCCATGGCCAGCAAACCTTATCTGCGGACGATGAAGGGCACGCTCACAAAGATCGCCAATGAAAACACGGACTTTCAGTCGATTTTTACAACACCGGGAGCCAGTGAGAAACGTCTCTTCGTCGTCATCGCGGGTGACAGAGGACTGGCGGGCGGCTACAATGCCAACCTGTTCAAATTTGTGGAAAATGCGGTGGAGGGGCACGATTACGCGGTCCTTCCCATCGGTAAAAAGGCGGTGGAATACTTCCGTCACAGAGGCGTGGAAATATTCACGGACGCCTACGAGGAAGTCGCAAAGGTCACCATCTCGGACTGCTTCCGCATCGCAAAGTCAGTGTGTGAGGCATATGAGGAGGGGCAGTTCGGCCACGTGTCCATGTGCTACACCAATTTTATTTCCATGATGTCCCAGGTGCCCAAGGCAAGCGCCCTGCTACCTCTCTCGGATTTCGAAAATCCGGATCTGGATGATGTGCCTGAGACCAAGAACATGATCTTGTATGAGCCCAATGGAGAAGAGGTCTTCAACACGATCGTTCCCGATTATCTGGCGGGCATCCTGTATACCAGTATCAATGTCTCGGTCGCCAGTGAGCTGGCGGCACGCCGCACGGCCATGGAGGCCGCGACGGACAACGCGGGTGAGATGATCGAAAAGCTCAGTCTCTTCTACAACCGCGCGAGACAGGCCAGTATCACGCAGGAGATCACGGAGATCGTGGCCGGCGCAGAGGGATCGTAAAAACCGTAGCTTTGACTTCAGCGAAAAGAAAAAAACGCGAGCCGGCGGGATGCCGGAATCGATAAACCCTTCCGCATTTTCACATTCGCGGAAAATGCGGGGGTACCGCCTCTATGAGGCGGTACATGGAGGAAATCAATGAGTGAAAAACATATCGGCAAGGTAATACAGGTCACCGGACCCGTCCTTGACATCAGGTTCAAGGAGGGCGAGCTGCCTGCACTGCTCAATGCCATCGAAATCAATATTGATGGCCGCAGACTGATCGCCGAGGTGGCACAGCAGATCGGAGATGATGTCGTCAGATGCATCGCCATGAGCTCCACCGACGGACTGGTCCGCGGCATCGATGCCGTCGACACCGAGGGACCGATCTCGGTTCCTGTCGGCGAGGAGTGCCTGGGACGAGTGTTCAACCTCCTGGGAGAGCCGGTTGACAACCAGCCTGCTCCCGACGCAAAGGAACGCTGGGCCATCCACCGTCCCGCGCCTTCTTTTGAAGATCAGATCCCCGCTACGGAGATCCTTGAGACCGGCATCAAGGTCGTCGACCTGATCTGCCCCTACGCAAAGGGCGGTAAGATCGGTCTGTTCGGCGGCGCAGGCGTCGGCAAGACAGTCCTGATCATGGAGCTGATCCACAACATCGCGACCGCGCACGGCGGCATTTCCGTTTTCACGGGCGTCGGCGAGCGCACCCGTGAAGGCAATGACCTCTACGGCGAGATGAAGGAGAGCGGCGTTATCGACAAGACAGCCCTGGTCTACGGCCAGATGAACGAGCCTCCGGGAGCCCGTATGCGTGTCGGCCTCTCCGGACTGACCATGGCGGAGTACTTCCGTGACGTCAAGAACCAGGACGTGCTTCTGGTCATCGACAACATTTTCCGTTTCACACAGGCAGGTTCCGAGGTGTCCGCGCTTCTGGGCCGCATGCCTTCCGCCGTTGGTTACCAGCCCACGCTGGCAACGGACATGGGCGCACTGCAGGAGAGGATCACTTCCACCAGGAAGGGCTCCATCACTTCTGTACAGGCGGTCTACGTCCCTGCGGACGACCTGACCGACCCCGCTCCCGCGACTACTTTCACCCATCTGGACGCGACCACCGTTCTGGCGCGTGAGATCGCATCCATGGGTATCTACCCCGCTGTGGATCCCCTGGATTCCACCAGCCGTATCCTCTCTCCTGAGGTCGTCGGCCAGGAGCATTACGATATCGCGAGGCGCGTGCAGCAGG
>JAFWDX010000490.1 GCA_017515945.1 Blautia sp.
GGGGTCAGGCCCTCCAAACATTCTGTGAACAGCGTTCATGGGTGAGTCAGGGGGACAGGTTCCTTGACTCACACGTAAGTGCGAGTCAAGGAACCTGTCCTCCTGACTCACCCCTGACTCATTTACACTGCCGTATACAGTCCATCGATCAGGATGTCTGTCCCGTTAGTATATGCGGCGCTGTCCGTACACAGCCAGATCACCGCACCGGTCAGTTCTTCGGGTGCGGCCATGCGGTGCATGGGGAAGAGCGGCTCCCAGGCGGCGAGCAGCTCCGGTTCTACGAAATTCGGGTCAATGGACATGGGCGTCGCCACATAGCCCGGGCTGATGCTGTTCACGCGGATGCCGTAGTCCACGAGTTCGACAGCCAGGCTTTTGGTCATGTGGATGACGCCTGCCTTGGACGCGTTGTAGGCGACCTGCCGCTGGGGTACATTCGCGATGTAGGCGGACATGGACGCGATATTGATGATGCTGCCTTTTGTCTTTGTCTCGATCATGACGCGAGCGGCTTCCCGGGCAACGATATATTCCCCGGTCAGATTGATGTCCAGGCACTCCCGGAACTCCTCTACGGTCGCCTCAAAGATGTCTTTGTGATAACAGACACCGGCGTTGTTTACGACGATATCCAGCCTGCCGTATACCTCCATGATCTTCGCAATGCCGGCCTTCACCTCTTCTTCCTTTGTGCAGTCAGCCAGGATGTCCAGGGCTTTGCCGCCCTCTCCCTCGATCAGCTTCACCGTATCCGCGGCTCCTGAACGGGAAAATATCGCGATATCGGCTCCCGCGCGGGCCAGATCCCGGGCGATCACTTGGCCGATCCCTCTGCCAGCGCCGGTCACAAGGGCAACTTTGTTTTCCAGAGAAAACAGATTCAGCAGAAAATCTTTCTTCATACTCACTTCTCCTTATCTTTACCATACCACACAGGGGACGGTTCTCTGTGTGGTACTTGTATTTCTCATGTCTGTTCAGGCTCCGCATAAATCCTTCCGCTGTGTGATACCTGAATTTTCCATACCTGTTAAGGCTCCACAGAGGTCCTTCCACTGTGTGATACTTGAATTTCCTATACCTGTTAAGGCTCCACAGAGATCCTTCCACTGTGTGATGCTTGAATTTCCCATACCTGTTAAGGCGCCACAGAAGCACTTCCACTGTGTGATACTTGAATTTCCTATACCTATTAAGACTCCACAGAAGCACTTCCACTGTGTGATGCTTGAATTTCCCTTACCTGTTAAGGCTTCACAGAGACCCTTCCACTGTGTGGCACCTGTATTTCACCACACACAGAACCGTCCCCTGTGTGGTATTTCCCGGTTTATCTCCCGCTCATCCATTCTCTGACCGCGTCCGTCACCATATCCAGATGATAGTCATAGCAATGATTGTCACCCGGGATCAGCACCAGCTTCGCGTTCTTGTACCGTTTCGCCGCTTCGATCCCCACTTCCACAGGCACGGCCTCGTCCTGGTCCCCATGAATGATCAGCACCGGTCCGTCATAACGGTCAATGAAATCTTCCACCCGGATCGTCTGGGCCACGCGCACATAATTGCCACCCAGTGTCCTGCCGTCCTCGCGTATCAGCTCATCCGGAACATGCTCCGGATCAAAGGTCTGCCCCAGCAGTTCGCCTTTCCGGGCTCCCTCGGGAATCATGGCCGCCGGCGACAGCGGAATGATGGCCTTGATCACATCAGCCTTCATGGCTCCCGCGAGCATGACCATCAGGCCGCCCTGCGAATGACCGCACAGGTACAGGTCAGTGACAAAGTCCAGTGACCGGGCATAATCGATCACGGTCATGGCATTCGACATCCATTTAAAGAGCGTGTGATCGTGGAATTCACCCTCACTGCTCCCATGCCCGTACATATCGACGCGCAAAGTCGCGTATCCGATCTCATTCAATGTCCCGGAGACGGCTGTTATGTGCCGTTCCTCCATGTGACCGGTAAAACCATGGATCACGATCACAAGGGGGCATTTCGCGCCGGAGGCGGAATCATAGCCGGCCGGCATGTCCAGTTTGATGTTCAGTTTGATTTTATCATCTGTCAGGTACATGGGTATCATTCCTTTCACGTATATAATTGTTTCTGTACGTA
>JAFWDX010000491.1 GCA_017515945.1 Blautia sp.
AAGTAACGGTGTTGGTAACGTAAATGGGGTGGGCGAACTGGCACAGCAAGTAGGCGGGGAATCAAAACAGTCTTCGTGAAACAACCCTGGGCTTCTCCCATTCGGACTTGACAAATACAGAGGGGAAAAGTAAAATTCATAGGAATATTTTTAAAAAATTTCCTGGGAGGTAGAGCATGGCCGCACCTTATAATCACAGAGCGATAGAAGCCAAATGGCGCACCAAGTGGGCGCAGAAGCCGGTTAATGTAAATGACGGCAAAAAGCCGAAATATTATTGTCTGGATATGTTTCCTTATCCCTCCGGCAACGGACTGCATGTAGGCCACTGGAGAGGATATGTGATCTCGGATGTCTGGAGCAGATATAAGATGCTGCAGGGATATTATCTGATCCATCCCATGGGCTGGGATGCCTTCGGTCTGCCTGCCGAAAACTACGCGATCAAAAAAGGGATCCATCCGGCCATCTCAACGGCGGAGAATGTAAAGAACATCAAATCACAGATCAATGATATTGCCGCGATCTATGACTGGGACATGGAGGTCAACACTACGGATCCGGGCTTTTATAAATGGACCCAGTGGATCTTTGTGCAGATGTTTAAAAACGGCCTGGCATATGAAAAGGAATTCCCGATCAACTGGTGTCCCTCATGTAAGACCGGCCTGGCCAATGAGGAGGTCGTCAACGGAGTCTGTGAGCGCTGCGGTTCTCCTGTGACAAAGAAAAATCTTCGTCAGTGGATGCTGCGCATCACAAAATATGCGGACCGCCTGCTGAACGACCTGGATAAACTGGACTGGCCGGAAAAGGTCAAAAAGATGCAGACCGACTGGATCGGCAAGTCCTATGGCGCGGAAGTGGAGTTCCCGGTAGCGGGCAGAGATGAAAAGATCACGGTTTATACGACCCGTCCGGATACCCTGTATGGCGCGACTTTCATGGTCCTTTCACCGGAGCATGAGCTGGCGGCTTCTCTGGCTACTGATGAGACCAGGGCAGACGTGGAGAAATACATATTTGACGCTTCCATGAAGTCTAATGTAGACCGGATGCAGGACAAGGTCAAAACCGGCGTATTCACCGGCAGCTATGCGGTCAATCCCCTGAACGGGGAAAAGATCCCGATCTGGCTGGCGGATTATGTACTGGCGGATTATGGTACCGGTGCGATCATGTGCGTACCCGCTCACGACGACCGTGACTTTGAGTTCGCTAAGAAGTTCGGCCTTCCCATCATTCAGGTCATTGCGAAGGACGGGAAAGAGATCGAAAACATGACCGAGGCGTATACCGATGCCTCCGGTGTGATGATCAACTCCGGCGACTGGAACGGGATGGAGAGCGCGGTCCTCAAAAAGGAAGCGCCTGCCATGATCGAAAAGATGGGATACGGCCGCAAGACCGTCAATTTCAAGCTCAGAGACTGGGTCTTCTCCCGTCAGCGTTACTGGGGTGAGCCGATCCCGATCATTCACTGCCCGAAGTGCGGGAACGTCCCCGTTCCGGAGGATCAGCTCCCGCTGACTCTTCCTGAGGTAGAAAGCTATCAGCCCACCGGTACCGGAGAATCTCCGCTGGCTGCGATCGATGAATGGGTAAATACGACCTGTCCGTGCTGCGGCAGCCCCGCAAAGAGGGAGACCAACACGATGCCTCAGTGGGCCGGATCTTCCTGGTATTTCCTTCGCTACGTGGACAACAAAAACGACCAGGCTCTGGTCTCCCGTGAAAAAGCGGATAAATATCTGCCTGTCGACATGTATATCGGCGGTGTGGAGCATGCCGTTCTGCATCTGCTTTATTCCAGATTTTATACCAAGTTCCTGTGCGATATCGGTGTGATCGATTTTGACGAGCCATTTACCAAGCTCTTCAATCAGGGCATGATCACCGGCAAAAACGGGATCAAGATGAGCAAGTCCAAGGGTAATGTGGTCTCTCCGGACGATCTGGTCAGAGATTACGGCTGTGATTCCCTCAGGATGTATGAGCTTTTTGTAGGCCCGCCGGAACTGGATGCGGAATGGGACGACAGAGGGATCGACGGTGTATCCAGGTTCCTCAAGAGATTCTGGACACTGGCTGTAAATTCCGCCGAAAAGGATGTCCAGGCGACTGATGAAATGATCCGTGTCCGTCACCGCATGATCGCCGAGATCACCCGCAGGCTGGAAGCCTTCAGCCTGAATACTGTCATCAGCGGCTTCATGGAATTTACCAATAAACTCATCGATCTTTCGAAAGGTTCTGACGGAGCTGTCGACAGGGAAACCATTAAAGAAGCGACTCTGCTGCTCGCGCCATTTGCCCCCCATATTGCCGAGGAGATCTGGGAGCTCCTTGGAAATACAGATTCGGTATTTCATGCATCCTGGCCGGTGGCGGACGAAGAGGCCATGAAGGAAGATGAGATCGAGGTTCCTGTGCAGATCAACGGCAAGACCCGCGTGGTCATCCGTATTCCCGCGCAGGCTTCAAAGGAAGAGGCCATAGCCCTTGGCAAAGCGGCTCTCGCCGGCAAACTCACGGGCACCATCGTCAAAGAGATCTATGTGATGAAAAAGATCATCAACATTGTTCAGAAATGAGATGAGGCCAGGTGCAGGTGCAGGTGCAGGCTCCTGTCGTCTTTCTCTGTTTATCTGATCGCGTGAGTGTACTGACAATTTACTTGTGTAAAGCATGAAAATGTGTTATACTCACAATATTAAAGAGGTGCAGGTTTATTTCCCGCGATCAGACAAAAGGAGGTATCTTTATGAAAAAGAGTATCGTTCGTGCACTTACCGGCGCAGCTGCAGCAGCGGCTTTGCTTGTGACCAGTGTGGTTCCGGCCATGGCCGAGACCGTGACGATCGGCATTTATGAACCGGCTTCCGGTGACAACGGTGCCGGCGGCAAACAGGAGACTCTGGGTATCTACTATGCCAACAGTGTGGCACCGACGGTTGAGATCGGCGGTGTCGAGTATGAAGTAAAGCTGGACGCTGTTGACAATGAGTCCAACAATGACAAGGCCGTATCCGCTGCATCCAAGCTCGTCTCTGACGGCGTGAGCGTGGTTCTTGGCTCCTATGGATCAGGCGTTTCCATTGCCGGTTCCCAGACCTTTGCGGACGGCGGTGTTCCGGCCATCGGCGTTACCTGCACCAACCCGCAGGTTACCCTCGGCAATACGCACTATTTCCGTATCTGCTTCCTGGATCCCTTCCAGGGCACTGTCCTGGCTAATTTCGCCAAGGACAACTTTGACGCGCAGACGGCCTATGTACTGACCAAGCAGGGCGACGATTATTCTGCGGGTCTTGGCCACTATTTCACAAAGGCGTTTGAGGAGCTTGGCGGTACAGTCGTAGCCGAGACCTTCCCGGAGGGCAACAGCGATTTCACATCCTATATCACCTCCGCCAAGAATGCCGGCGCTGATGTCATCATGGCTCCGACCTCCACGGAAGCAGCAGCCCTGATCATCGAACAGGCAGCTGCACAGGGCGTGGAAGTTCCGCTGGTTGCCGGCGATACATGGGATTCCAACGTGATCCTTAATGCCGCCAAGGATAAAGCCGTTCAGATCTACGTCACCACCTTCTATCAGGAGGGCGGCAATGCTGAGTTCGATGAAGGCATGAAGGAGTTCATCAATGCCGATTCCACGAACCTGGCCAACAACGGTGGCGATGATACAGTTGCAGCCGTGACGGCCATGGGCTACGATGCATACTTCACCGCGCTGGAGGCCTTCAAAGCTGCCGGATCCATCGAGCCTGCCGCTGTGAACGAGGCTCTCTGGAACGTGACTTATGACGGTGTATGCGGTCATATCGAGTTTGACGAGAATGGTGATGCCAAGAGGAACTCCGCCTTCGTCAAGACCGCCAATACCGAGACCGGTGCCTGGGACTTTGTAAGTGAGCAGAGCATTCAGTAAGCTTCCATGCGGAGAACACAGGGGACGGTTCTCTGTGTGTACGATCTGACACAGGGAACTGTTCCCTGTGTTGCACGATGCATGTTAGGGGCGGGCAGACTTGTCCGCCCCCGCTTTATACTGTTCGGTTAGTATCTCGTAACTGTTCAGTTACCACCCACATCTTATCCACATACATTATGGAGGATATCTCTATGGATTGGTTCAGCAGAAATCTGCCGTATTTTCTGGCTGGAATCTCCGTCGGCGGTCAGTATGCCCTGATCGCGATCGGCTATACCATGGTCTACGGGATTCTGCGCCTGATCAACTTTGCACACGGAGACATTTTTATGGTTGCCGGCCTTCTCATGGTCTACCTGTCGGCATCTCTGCCGGTGTTTCTGGCAATTCCCCTTGTGATCATACTGACTGTACTGATCGGCTTTACTGTCGAACGGGTGGCCTATAAACCTCTGCGGCAGGCTCCCCGTATGTCGGTCATGATCTCGGCCATCGGTGTTTCCTATCTGCTCCAGAATCTGGCCCTTTATATTACCGGCGGCCTCGCCCAACAGTATCCGGCGATTCCGTGGGTCAGCGACCAGATTACGGTATTCGGAGCTTCCACCAAGCGTGTGACCGTGATCACACCCTTCCTTACCATCATACTGGTGATCCTTCTCGTCATCCTGATCAAAAAGACAAAGATCGGAATGGCTATGCGTGCGGCTTCAAAGGACTTTGAAACATCACAGCTGATGGGAATCCGCATCAATTCTGTCATCAGCACGACATTTATCATAGGCTCCTTCCTTGCCGCGATCGGCAGTCTGCTCTTTTTTTCAAATTACACCGGCGTCACTCCGACGATCGGGACAATGCCCGGACTGAAAGCCTTTGTGGCGGCTGTTTTCGGAGGAATCGGTTCGATTCCCGGAGCAGTGATCGGAGCATTTATCATCGGTATCTGTGAGAATATGATCATGATGCTCAATCAATACGTAAGATTTGACATTTCCAATTTCAAGGATGCGTTTGCGTTCCTGCTGCTGATCATTATTCTTTTGTTCAAGCCAACCGGTCTGTTTGGTGAAAAACAGACGGACAAGGTATGAGGAGGGCTGTCTGATGAAGAAAAAAGAACTCATTCCTGGCCTGATCCTTATAGCTGCGCTGCTGGTTCTGCTGAGGTATCTGGAGTTACATATTTCACCCCAGTCGCAGTGGGCCATGCTCCTGACTGTTCTGAAAAAGGGCTCCATCTATGCGCTGGTGGCGGTCTCCATGAACCTGCTCAATGGTTTTACCGGGCTGTTTTCCCTGGGACAGGCAGGCTTTATGATGATAGGCGCTTATACATATGCAGTTCTGACCATTCCGGCTGAACAGCGGGAGATGGTTTATATGTACTATGAGGGAGGAATCATCCGTTTTGCCCTGCCGTCCATCGTCGGCATCATTCTGGCCGGTGTGGTGGCTGCGGTTTTTGCTTTCCTGATCGGTCTTCCCGTGCTGCGTCTCAAGAGCGACTATCTGGCCATTGCGACCCTCGGCTTTGCGGAGATCATGAGAGCGCTTTTTCAATGGGATACCCTTGGACCGCTGACCAACGGATCCAATATGCTGCGCTCTTATCCGACTTTTAAAACAATACTTTATCCCTTTATCGTATCCGGAGTCTGTATTGCCCTTATCGTGATGCTGATCAATTCGACCTATGGACGCGCTTTCAAGGCGATCCGCGATGATGAGATCGCAGCTGAGGCCATGGGCATCAACCTGGCTCACCACAAGAGGATCGCTTTTACGGTCAGTTCTTTTTTCGCCGGGATTTCAGGGGCGCTGCTGGCCATGTTCCAGACCAATGTGCAGGCCAAGTCGTTTAATTCGGCCATGACCTATGAGATCCTTCTGATCGTGGTCATCGGCGGGATCGGCTCCGTGACAGGGAGCGTTATCAGTTCCTTTCTGTTCATCGCCTGTTCCGAGTGGCTGCTGCGTTTCCTGGACGAGACGCATGTGATCGGAGACGTGACACTGCCTTTGATGCGTTCGGGATTCCGCAAAGTGGTATTTTCTCTGATCATCATGGTGATCGTGCTTTTCTTCCGGCAGGGCATCATGGGAAATCGGGAGTTTTCGTTTACCCGCTTGTTTTCGGGCAGATCAAAAAAGTCCAAAGGAGGGAAAGCAGATGAGTAATGACTCCGTCCTCAGGATTGATAATGTGACCATGCAGTTTGGCGGTGTGATCGCCGTCGACAATGTGACCATCGACGTAAACAAAGGTGAGATCGTTTCGCTGATCGGTCCGAACGGGGCAGGAAAGACTACGGCTTTCAATGTGATCACCGGTGTATATGCGCCGACAAATGGAGCCGTATATTTTAATGATGAAAAAATCATCGAAAATTACCCGCAGGGTAAAATGCGTACGATGTATAAAGGGGAAAACCAGGGCAAATACCGGCAGGTGCTTTCGCCCACGCCGGACAGGATCACGAAGCTGGGAATCGCGCGTACATTCCAGAACATCCGCCTTTTTAAAAGCCAGACGGTATTTGAAAACGTTCTGATCGCCCAGCACCTGCGCAGGACAAGCAACCTGCTTTCCGCCACACTGCATCTCAATGGAAAAGAAGAAGCACAGATGAGAAAGGATGCCAGGGACCTGCTGCATATCCTGGAACTGGATGATGTGGCTGACGAGATGGCGACATCTCTGCCCTATGGCAAACAGCGCCGCGTGGAGATCGCCAGGGCCATGGCGACAAAACCCAGCCTGCTTCTCCTGGACGAACCTGCCGCAGGCATGAATCCGCAGGAAACGGATGAACTGACTGCTTTCATAGGCAGAATAAGGGACGAATTTGGTCTGACGATCTTTATGATCGAGCATCACATGGATCTGGTCATGGAGATCTCAGACAGGATCTATGTGCTGGACTTCGGAAAGATGATCGCTTCAGGCCTGCCGGAGGAGATCCAGAGTAACCGCAGGGTGATCGAGGCGTATCTGGGAGGGGCTGTGGATGAGTAATATACTGGAAGTAAAGGATCTGAATGTGGCCTACGGAGGCATCAAAGCCGTCAAAGGCATTTCTTTTGAAGTGGCTGAGGGAGAGATCGTTACCCTGATCGGTGCCAACGGGGCAGGAAAAAGTTCCACTCTTCGTTCGATCGTCGGACTGGTCAAGCCTGCTTCCGGGAGCGTTGTCCTAAAAGGAGAAGAGATCGCCAAGCTCCCGCCGGAACAGATCGTCAACAGGGGTATCACACTGGTACCGGAGGGCCGCAGGGTTTTTGCGGATCTGACCGTGCTTGAAAATCTGAAGATCGGCGCCTATCTGCGCAAGGACAGCCTGGAGGAGGACCTGAACTGGTGCTATGACCTGTTCCCAAGACTCAAGGAAAGAAGCTGGCAGCTGGCCGGCACGCTCTCCGGCGGAGAACAACAGATGCTGGCCATCGCGAGAGCTTTGATGAGCCGTCCCGATATCATCATGATGGACGAGCCGTCCCTTGGCCTTGCGCCGATCATTGTCCAGGGCGTGTTTGACATTATACGCGAGATCAACCGGCAGGGAAAGACGATCCTGCTGGTCGAGCAGAATGCGAATATGGCGCTTCACGCGGCCCATCATGCCTACGTCATGGAAACCGGCCGGATCACCATGACCGGAACCGGTATGGAGCTGGCGGAAAACGAAGAAGTAAAAGCCGCTTACCTGGGTAAAGCCAGAGAATAAATAAAGGACAGGAGCTGCGGCTCCTGTCTTTTTATAAGCATACGGCAACTGTTCGGCCACAAGCTCCTTTTGCAGTTATGAGTATATATCGAATATATATTCATGAAAAAAATGTGAAAACAGACATCGAGTATTGAATAAGTATTTCGAATATGTTACAATCATGGTTGTTCCTGAAAGCTGGCATTATTTCAACCTTCACCTGTTATGCCTGTGCTTTGCGCACTTATGCAGGATGACTGGCTGAGAAGGGAGATTAGCATATAGATGAAGAATAAATACCTGAAGAAGTATCTCTGCCTGACACTTGCCTCGGCAGTTGTCACTACGCATACTGCCGGGACGCTTGCCTCGGACGATTTTACTTCAGATGAGGGACTCCTGGCCGAGGAGGTCATTCTGACACCGACACCGGTCCCGCCTGTGGAGGAGCCTGTGGTGCCTCCCCCCGTCGAACAGCCTACTCCCGTGCCTGAGGTGCCTGAACCTCCTGAGGAGGTTGTGCCTACACCGGTTCCGGAGACGCCTGTGATCGTGGACGAGCCCACGCCCATTCCCCAGGAGCCGTCAGGAGAAGTGACACCTGTGCCCGAGGAGCCGTCAGGAGAGGTGACGCCTGTGCCACAGGATCCGTCTGGCGAAGTGACGCCTGT
>JAFWDX010000492.1 GCA_017515945.1 Blautia sp.
CAGGTTCCGTGAATGAGTCAGGGGGACAGGTTCCTTGACTCACACACTTGTGTGAGTCAAGGAACCTGTCCCCCTGACTCATTCACGGAACCTGGCCCCTCGACTCAATGGAACCCAGCCCTCGACTCAAAAGACCTGGCCCCTCAATATAGAAACACCCGCACCCCATGCGCCGGCACCAGGCAGGCCAGCCCGCCGGTACTGAAGGCCGCCGCCGTGTCCGTCCAGATCTCACGTATCGGTCCGCCGTTATAGGGCTTCAGGCCGCGGTCGGCGGCCGGTCCAGTCCAGAGATGAACGGCCCGTTCTTCATCGGCCAGATTGAACAGCGCGATGTAGCCGGTGTCTTCTTCCGGATCGCGGGACATCCAGATCGCGTGATCATCCGTGCGTTCTATCTGCACGGCGTATCTGCCATTTTTGTGCATCCGCAGCAGATCGCGGTTTGTCAGGAACGCCAAGGATACCGGATCCATTTTTGTCAGTTCTCCGCCGATCATCAGCGGTGACCCAAAGATGGCCCACAGGCTCATCATCGTCCGGAGCTCATCATCGGTGAAGGTGCTCCTGCGTTCGATCCGTTCGCCAAAACAGCCGCCGATGATACCGATGGGCAGCATGTCGCAGTCCGGCCAGCATCCGGGCTCCGCCTTGCCCTGCCAGAGCTCGCAGCGCCGGAACATATCCTTCAGCAGGGGCCAGGAATCCCAGAAGTCATCCGTGATGCGCCACATATTGGCATTTTCCGCATAATAAGCGGCCTCTGAGATCTTTGCCGGCCCGGGAGAAAGGGAGAGTACGATGGGGCGGCCGCAGGCGAGAATCGCATTGTGCAGCAGTTCGATCTCTTTGTGAGCTGTCGCGGCATCCTCACGGCATATATCGTCACACTTGATGAAGTCCACACCCCAGGAGGTGTACAGCTCCATGATGGAATTATAATACAGCTGCGCTTCCGGCAGATTTGCCCTTAGGCCATACATGTCCGGATTCCATGAACAGATATTGGACGGATCCGCGAGCCGGTCCGCTCTCATATCCGTTCCCATGAGGGCCATGTGATTATGTGCCGCGTTGCGTGGAATGCCCCTCATGATGTGGATGCCGAACTTCAGCCCTAGCGAATGAATATAGTCCGCCAGCGGTCCGAAGCCCTTGCCGTCTGCTGAAGAAGGGAACCGAACCGGATCCGGGATCAGCCTCGAGTACTCATCCATCATCAGCTCGCCGAAAGGAATGTATTGGAATTTCTCGCTCTCGGAACCGGCGGAAACGGCGTACCATTCGATGTCGATCACGATATATTCCCATCCGGCCTCCTTCAGATGGGCGGCCATATATTCCGC
This sequence comes from Blautia sp., assembly GCA_017515945.1. GTDB lineage: Bacteria > Bacillota > Clostridia > Lachnospirales > Lachnospiraceae > Blautia_A. The sequence goes on from JAFWDX010000492.1 coordinate 1,347, forward strand.
ATTCGCCCTGACCTGGGCCTCGTTGACCTCCGTGTTGTAATAATCGTAGCTGTTCCAGCCCATCGGCGGGGTTGGACAAAATGTATTTTTATTCATTACCGATACCTCACCCACACCGTCATCTCCCCGCTTCCGCGGTTTGCCCATGCATAATAAGGAATCCACCTCAGGCGGACCGCCTGATCCTCCGGCACCTTTTCCGCGTACAATTCCGTACCCCAGGCGTCCCGGTCCTCGCGCAGTCCATCTGTATACAGCGCCACAATGCCTCCGGCCTGTTCAGTGACATGTTCCGTCGCAGTTCCCAACGTTTCAAAGACAGCCTCAGCCCGGATAGCCGGCGCATGCCTCAGTGCATGCAGATCCGCCCCGTTGTCCGCCTCTTCCAGACAGTACACCAGCGGTCCGCGCATCAGCGCGGCTTTTCCTGCGTCCTCCCTTACGGCGGGATTCGCATAAACCATCCGCACGGGCATATCCAGATTCAGGCTTATCTGATCCCCCTGCTGCCAGCCGCGTTTCAGATATACATACCCATCGGAGGGCTGCGCGTGGATCTCTTCCCCGTTCACCTGCAGTGTCCATGACCTGCACCAACCCGGTATGCGCAGAGCGAGAACAGCTCCCTCCGCAGCATCTTCCAGAACGGTCATTTTGACATTCCCTGACCATGGATAATCCGTCTCAGTCCGGAGAGAAAGCGGGCCGGAATGAACCTCACCGCCCATATACAGATGCATATACAGCGTATCTTCTGCCGCTGTACACACATAATCCTCCAGCGAAGTCAGCAGCCGGATAATATTGGGCGGGCAGCATGCGCACCCGAACCATTTCTGCCGTTCCGCTTTCACATGGCGCTTGTTATAGTCATACCGGCACGCCTCCGGATCCACCTCCAGCGGATTGACATAGAAAAAGCGTTTGCCATCCAGCTGCATGCCGCTGATCACGCCATTGTAAAGCGCCCGTTCCATCACATCCGCATATTCTCCGCGCTTTTCCAATCCGAGCATGCGCCGGGCAAAGAATACGAGGCCGATCGAAGCGCAGGTCTCTCCATAAATGGTATCATTCGGCAGATCATAATCAAAAGTGAAAGCCTCCCCGTACTCACTGGAACCGATCGCGCCGGTGATATACATCCGCTTCCCCGTAATGCTCTTCCACAGCCTGCGACAGGCTTCTGCCAAAGAGGAATCCTCTGTTTCCCGGGCCACATCCGCCATGCCGCTGTACAGATAAACAGCCCTCACGGCATGTCCGACGGCATCCGCCTGTTCACGCACCGGCTCCTGCGCCTGATAATAGCGCCAGCCCAGCGGACCGCCGCTCCAGTAATTTGTCCAGCCGCCTCTCTGGGCTTCCTCCTGGAAATACAGAGGAGCCTGTCCGCGCTGGTCGATAAAGTAACCGGACAGCTGCAGGTGCCGCTCATCCTTTGTCACCTCATAAAGACGGACCAGCGCCATTTCTATGACCGGATGACCCGGATAGGCGTGAATCTTGCCCGGTTCCGGCCCCAGGACCGTACTGATGTGCTCCACGAACCGCAGGGCAATGTCCAGGAGCATCCTTTTCCCTGTCGCCTGATAATACGCGACAGCCGCTTCGATCAGATGTCCCGCGCAGTAGAGCTCATGATGATCCTGCAGGTTGGTCCAGCGTTTGTCGAGACCATTGATGGTATAGTAAGTGTTCAGATATCCGTCCGGCTGCTGCGCATCCCGTATCTCCTCTATGGCGCTGTCCGCCAGCGCTTCGAGCTGCGGGTCCGGATGCCAGCGCAGACTGTATGCGACGCCCTCCAGCCATTTGTACAGATCACTGTCCTGAAAGACAAAGCCCTGATGAGTGCCCTGTTCCTTGCCTGCGGCGATCCGGAAATTTCTGAGGCAGTGACTGGGCTCGGTATCCTCCGGCAGCGCATCATTTAAAGCTGCCCACTGGTACGGGATACCTTCCCGCACGACACACTCGCGAAAACGATTCCAGAACGGATCATTGACAGACCATCCTGTTATTTCATTAGAAGAAGCAGATAACATGTATGAATACCCCCTGTCTGCACTGCAATAAACTCACGTGAACAATATACCAGAGGGTCTTGTTACATGGAACCCTTTGATTCCACGTTTTTGCAGCCTCTGCATATACCATGCGGAAAACCGGATGTATTTCCATTTATTTGATCACACGTTAAAGCTCTGTAAAGAAATAACTTCACCTTCTTGCTTTTCTCTTCATCCGAATGCAACGGTCAAAAATTACTTACATAGCCCGCTATGCACGCAATTTTTGACCGTCACACTCAAACAAAATCCTGCGCAGTCTGGCAAAGTTATTTCTTCACAGCTCCTAGTCTGTTACAAAGTCATTTCTACCTTGAAATCCTTCCCGTCCAGCAGGGCCTGCGCCTCTGCTCCGATCACCAGAGGCATCATCGGCGCGATATGCCCGAAGGGGCAGTCCATGATAATGGGCACATTAAACTCTGCCAGCACATCCGTAACGGCGTTGTACTGATCTACGCCCATCATATCCACACCAAAAGCGGCAAGCGGCCTTCCGATCAGAAAACCGGAGGCATGCTCAAACCATCCCTGCATTTTCAGATGCCACAGTGTCCTGCGGATGGACATAGGCGTCAGATCACAGGCCTCGATCATCCAGAGAATGCCGTCCTCTTTGTGCCTGGCCGCAAAAGCTTTCGTCCCGTCAAAGCGCGTGCCGGACAAGTTCTCCAGAATGTCCAGACAACCGCCAAGGAGCCTGCCTTTCAATCGGACATCGCTGTTCTCCGCCCTCTTCATATGTTCACCGTCGGGCAGAAACGCGATCGGCCGGGCCTCCTCCGTCAGATGGTAAGGCGCCAGCGGATCCTCCGTACGGGTCTCATCATCCGGACGTTCATACATCGAATAGCCGCTGAAGATGCCGGCTTTTCCTTCCAGGATCGAGAAGGTGTCGGCCTCTGTTTTTTCCCATTCCTTTCCGAATCCGGGGGCACAGGGGCCATAGATTCCCGGAATGTCAAAAAGCGTGGCCATCGGATACAGGAAATTGGTGTTGTCTGAGTAGCCCAGATACCATTTGGGCTTTGCAGCTCCAAGCTTTTCAAAATCCAGATGCGAGATGGTCTCATTCATGAGCTCGCCTCCGCCCACAGATATGACCGCGTCTATCCCGTCGTCCAGGTAAAAATCCATCACATCCTTAGCGGCTGACGCCGGGTCTGTGCTGATCCCCAGCCCGTCCGATTTATAACAGCTGTCCGCCGTACGTACGTGATATCCTCTGCGTTCAAATTTTTCAATGGCAGCCTTCAGCCGGGTGACATATGGCTCGATCGCGGCACCGAAGGATGGCGCCACCAGCCCGATGGTATCACCGGGACGGATGGATTCTGGTATTTTCATATCTCTCTCCTTTTGTTCCACGCACCTCGCAGTAAATGCGAGGTGCTGACCGAACAGTTATACTCCATCACAGTTACGCGTTATCTTAATTGGCGGCATTTCCATATCCTACCTGTTTGAGACCTGTAGTTGTGGAACACGCCGTAACAGAACCAGTATTGAATCCGGTAATCGAGCCTCCATACGTACCGCCTCCATTGGTGCAGGTCCCGTTGGATACGCAGTTTATAATATTTCCGGAATTGGCTCCCGCAACAAAGCCATGCTGCCAGCCGCTTACTGTTACATCCGTCGCGGAACTGCCTATGACATTGCCCTGATTGGTACCGCATATTCCGCCGGCCCCTGAATTGTTATTGGAATAACCTGTAGCCGTGGCGGTTACGGTCTGGGCAGAGCATTTATTGATTATACCGCTCCCCTGATTGATCCCGCAGATCCCGCCCACGTGATTGTACTGCAGAGCAGTGATAACGGTATCGGAAACCGCGCAGTTTGTTATTTTTCCGGCATTGTACCCCGCAATGGCCCCGCTGGGAAGATTATCATTCGCACCGCTGCTGATGAAATTTTTAATGTTCAGATTTCTGACAATGCCTTTTTCGCCAATGGCTGTAAAGATGCCGTTTTTCACTGTAAATGCAGAAAGTGTTTTATTGTTCCCGTTGTATACACCATTAAAAGGAACATCTACCGTGCACATGGCCGGAAAAGATCCATAGCCCAGCGTCAGATTTTTGGTCTGTATGAAATATCTTCCATTATGGAGACCCACCTTGCTGAGCTGTTTAACGCTTGATACCTTATACGGATTGGATTTTGAACCATCTCCACCCCCAAAATCGCTCTTTTTGTATAGAGTGAGATATTCTGAATAGTCGACATCCGAGCCGGAAATGATCTTCACTCGATAACTGCCGGAAGGCGCGTTCTTTCCGTTATTTTTCTTTCCAAGCCAGTTAAAGCCATACGTTTTGCCGGCTTTACACACTTTAAAGCTCTTGCTGTACATTTTTGTGTCCGCAGCATTCACAATGTATACTTTAACTTTTGTCGCTTTCTCTGACATGGCAAATCTTACTTTTGCAGCCGTCATTCCTGAGATAAGGTCTCCGCCGGTCGTGGTATAAAATTTAACCCTCTGGGCGGTAGCCGCTTCAGTCTTAGTCGGAGATGAAATTGTAAATAAGAACGAGAGAACCAGAAACATAAGGCCATAGAACAAACAGTACTTTCTTTTTTCCATTTCAACAGACCTCCTTGAACTTTTTTTTGAATACTCAGAGCTGTAAAGTGTGAAACTCATATCAGTTAAAGTATTCTTACGCCTTTATGTTATCAAATCGTATTTCAAATGTCAATTTTTCTCTAAAATGATTATGAATCAGGCAGACATTTTGTTACTTTTCACGATGAGTCACGGGGACAGGTTCCCTGACTCAC
>JAFWDX010000493.1 GCA_017515945.1 Blautia sp.
AACTATGAAGGAACTATACCCGCGCAATCGTAACTGTTCAGTCACAAGCTCCTTCACAGTTACGAGGCCAGGCGCAGGCTCCTTTCGTCGCATTGGAAGTGCGCCTGGCCTTGGCTGTTCATCTTTAATCTTACGCACCTCGCAGTAAATGCGAGGTGCTGATTGAACAGTTACGCGCAATCAAATAAATGGAAAATGTACCTGATTTTCCGCGCGGTATATGCAGAGGCTCTTTCGACCCTCCGGTATATTGACTGCACAGTTACGAATGAAATATAACAGACCAGGAGAAGCCATACATGGAACCTGTAGAAGTATTAAAAGCCCTGCTGCTTGGGGCCGTGGAGGGATTCACACAGTGGCTCCCCGTCAGCAGTACCGCCCATCAGGCTCTGTTGGATGAGCTGATCCGTCTGGATGCCCGGGAGGAGTTTCAGGCTGTCTTTTCCGTGATGATCCAGCTGGGCACGGTCTTCGCTGTACTGCTGATATTCAGGGAAAGGCTCTGGCCCTTCTGCAGCCGCCCTCTGACGGACAACGAGGCCAAGGCGCTCCGGAGCCAGCCTGCTCCCGTACGTGTGATCCGCACAGCCATGCTGCGCTATTTTGATCCGGATATCTGCTCCCTCTGGCTGAGGATCCTCATAGCAAGCCTGCCGGCATTTATCCTCGGACTCGCTTTTTATGATCTGATCACAGTCAAATGCACGCATCTGGTCATCATCGCCTTTGTACTGATCCTGTACGGCATTGTTTTTGTCCTTCTGAGGCGGATCCTCTACGGACGCCGTCCGACGGTACGCCAGCCCGGACAGATCAGCCTCTCCAAGGCGCTGATCATCGGCCTGTTTCAATCACTGAGCATGGTGCCCGGGACTTCCCGGACCGGTGCTGCCATCCTTGGCGGCATGTTTGTCCGGACAAGCCGGATCGTGGCCACGGAGTTTTCTTATTATCTCTCCGTACCGGCCATCTTCGGTTCGTGCATTTATCGTCTGAGCAGGTTTGCCCTCTCTTTCAGCGGCTGGGAGGTTCTGCTGCTTTTCTGCGGCATGCTGACGGCATTTATAACCTCTCTGGTGAGTATCCGGTTCATGCTCAGTTACATCAGAAAGCACAATTTCAGGATCTTTGGCTGGTATCGCATCGGCCTTGGCATTTTTATTCTGCTTTATTATATTCTGTTAAATCATATATTAAATTAGACAAGGAGCGATTCGGAAATGGCAAAATATGTAATGGCCCTGGATCAGGGTACCACCAGTTCCCGCTGTATCCTTTTTGATAAGCAGGGGAACATGAAGAGCATCGCCCAAAAGGAATTCACCCAGTTTTATCCGCAGCCGGGCTGGGTAGAGCACGATCCGCTTGAGATCTGGTCCTCTCAGATGGCCGTGGCCACAGAGGCGATGGGCAAGATCGGAGCAGATGCCTCGGATATTGATTCCATCGGCATTACAAATCAGCGCGAAACCACGATCGTATGGGATAAAGAGACCGGCATCCCCGTCTACCCGGCGATCGTCTGGCAGTGCCGCCGCACGGCTGATATCATTGACCGGCTGATCGCCGACGGCTTTGGTGATCTCGTGCGCAGCCATACCGGACTCATCCCTGATGCCTATTTTTCCGGGACCAAGATCAAATGGATCCTCGACCATGTGGAAGGTGCGCGGGCCCGTGCCGAACGCGGCGAACTCCTCTTCGGCACCGTAGAGACCTGGCTCATCTGGAAGCTGACCAAAGGCGAGGTGCACGTCACAGACTACACAAACGCTTCCCGCACCATGCTGTTCGACATTTATCGCCGTGTATGGGATGAAGAAATCCTCCGCTATCTGGGCATCCCACGTCAGATGCTCCCGGAGGTCGTCCCCAGCAGCCATATCATGGGTTACACCCATGAGAACCTGATCGGCGGCCGCATCCCGATCGCAGGGGCCGCAGGCGACCAGCAGTCAGCCCTGTTCGGCCAGTGCTGCTTTGAATCAGGCGATGTCAAGAACACCTACGGTACCGGTTGTTTTCTGCTGATGCATACAGGTTCACAGCCTGTAGCCTCTAATCATGGCCTGCTCACCACGATCGCCGTAAATCCGGACGGCACGCCCGGCTATGCCCTGGAGGGAAGTGTATTCGTCGCCGGCGCAGCGATCCAGTGGCTGCGCGATGAACTCAAGATCCTGAAAAACGCAGCCGAATCGGAGGAATACTGCCTCTCCGTCCCGGATACAAACGGGGTCTATGTCGTTCCCGCATTTGCCGGTCTCGGAGCGCCTTATTGGGATCAGTATGCCCGTGGCGCTGTCGTCGGTCTTACCCGCGGTGCCGGCCGTGCCCATCTCATCCGGGCCACGGTAGAATCCCTCGCCTATCAGGTCAGCGATGTGATCCACGCCATGGAAAAGGATGCCGGCATCACTCTCAGCTCACTTAAAGTAGACGGCGGCGCCAGCGCCAACAACTTCCTGATGCAGTTCCAGGCAGATCTGCTGGGCACACAGGTCATGCGTCCTGCATGCATCGAAACGACCGCATTGGGGGCCGCATACCTCGCAGGTCTGGCGACCGGATTCTGGAAAGATCACAATGAGATCCGGGGCAACTGGCAGATGGAGCGCTGCTTCATACCGGAAATCGATGACAGCGAACGCAGCCGGCTGCAAAAAGGATGGGCGAAAGCAGTCAGGTGTACCTTTGACTGGGCCAGGGAAGAATAAAAGTAACTTTTCAGTCAGCCCCCCGCATTTACTGCGAGGTGCGTAAGAATATCGTTGAACGGCCTGGGCCAGGCGCACTTCCATTGCGACGGGAGGAGCCTGCGTCTGGCCTCGTAACTGTGAAGGAACTTGTGACTGAACTGTTACGAATAAGAAACCGGGGAAATAAAGCCATATGCGCAATAATATATGTAAATGGATCGTAACTAATCTATGCTTTCTGCTCTGTACCGGCATCGTCTTTGGCGGCTGCAGCCTGCCATCGCTTTCAAGAAAAACGTTGGTCATGACTGCGACCCCGTCGCCTACACCGGAGCCGGCACCAACCATTGCCCCCACAGCCACGCCGACACCCTCGCCCACCGCGACGCCGACGCCGGCCCCCCGGCAGATCGGGTCGGTTTCAGGAAGTGCCGGATTTGTATATGTGACAAATGAAACGGCTCAGCGCCAGAGAGAGATTCATCTCCAGCTCCAGGATTCCGATGAATGGAGCCGGAACCTCATCCCCAGCGATTCCTCGATCCGTGGCGGTGAACGTTTCCGGCTGTATTATCCCGCTGCCGGCGAAGGCTATTCCAATGTCTGGAACATGCAGGTCCGTACAGACGACAGTTCCCTGTATTCCATATATACCGTCAACTTTACGGATATGGAAACCGCCAACCTCCTGAGGGACAGCGATGGAGCCCTGTATCTCACCTATATGAGCCTGTCTGAACAGGCAGAAAAAAATACCAGAGATACGTCCTGGACAGATTACTCCTCCGGCAATACAGACGACTGGGATTATTATGATTACGAAGACAATTCCTACTCGGACAGCGGTTCTGCTGACAGTGCGTCTGCT
>JAFWDX010000494.1 GCA_017515945.1 Blautia sp.
GTCCGAAATAACCGTCCTCCGTCGGGTATTCCTTGAGATAATTATCGTAGTCTCTGTATTTGTTCATGATGCTGTTCTCCTTATCTCCTGTCAGTCTGCTCTGCCGGGGTACCATGCCCGCTTCCTGCATGCCGGAATTTACCCTGCATTCCAGGAGGCTGCCTCTGGTTCAGCAAAGGTCCTGGTCCCGTGCGTGCTCTTTCTACCGTCCCAAAAACAGGTCCAGCGCCAGATCCACAACCTGATCCGCCGTTCCCGGCCGGTCCGAAAGGGAATGCCCTTCCCCCTCAAAAAAGGTAAGCGGAATCCGGAACTGCCGCGCAAAGCGTTCCGCTGCCTTCGGGTCGATCACCTTGTCAGCGGTGCCATGCGCCATGGCAATCTGATGCGCGCCATATTTTCCGGGGTTAAATACGGTGAAAAGATCCGTGGCTGCCAGATCCTCCAGCATGGCCCGGGTAACCTTTACCGGACTTCCCAGGTCCAGGCTGGGCTGTATATACCCCTTTTCATCCAGCTCCCGTATGTATGCCTTTTCCGTCTCGGTCGGATTTTCACGGTTGATCCGGAAGAGCTCCGGCATATTGACAGCCGCGCTGCGGAAAAATGCTTTCCTGCCCGTATGCGGCCTGGTGCTCACGTATAAAGCGATGATGTACGCGCCAAAACTGGAACCGAAATAATAAATCTCCGCACCGGGATACTGGCTGCAGGCATACTGCTCCGCTGCCTCCAGACTATCCTTGCAGGCCTCGATCCGCAGTTCCTCTTCTCTGGAAGCGCCCGTGCCATGGGCCGGCTGGTCAATGCCGATCACACCGAGGCCGCAGCCAGGCAGGCGCTGCAGCAGCCGCTGTACCGTGGGGCTCTCCTTGCTGCTGGTGAAGCCATGCACGGCGACGACGATTCCCTTTGCCCCTTCCGGCACCTCCTGCACACATGCCACCTGATGCCCGTTGTCCTTCTGCAGCAGAAAATTTCTCATGGTTCCGTTCCCTTTCCGCCAGACAACCCACAGCCTCCGGCACGGCCTGTCCGGCGCCGATGCCGTGGGAACTTTGACCCTGTGCCATTATACATTCGATCGTGTATTTTTGCAACGCCGCAGGAGAGTCAAAAGGAAAGGAGTCAAAAGGGACGGTTCTCTTTGACTCCTTGGCTGAACTGGTTTCAATTTCCGCCGCTCGTTTCAGGTACGTCTGTACCCGTAGTCATACGGCAGTATTCCTCGCATTTTTTCTTACATCTTCCAAGCGTTATGAACTGCATTATGACAGAAGCTGCCACAATAATCAGGGCAACAAGAATCCCTGCAAGCTGCATATCCTCACTTTCTGCCTGCAACGCAAGGTTTGATGCTGTCGCTGCGTCGTAAAGTGTGTGCCAGAAAACAGGAAGCAGCAGTGCGAGCAATACGTGCTTTCCGGAGTTCCCCGTGTTATTTTTCCTGACATATTTTGCCAGTCCAAGATGCTGTCCCATGATCACTCCAAAAGCCATATGGAGGGCAAAGGTGGGAATTCTGCTAAGTGCCACGACGACACTCCCGCTCCCGTATAGCGCATCTTCAAGGCCGGTAAACCCGAATCCGATTCCCGCGCCAAGAATCACGTACTCATATACGTTCTTTGGCTTTATTATCCTGATGGCAAGCAGAACCAGCAGCAGCTTGATTAGTTCTTCCGGAAAGCCAGCCATGACAAAGCTGCTGATCAAAGAGCGCAGAATAACCGGCAGCTCATGGACAGCACCGTTTGTTATCCTGCTGACGGCGACAACAAGCAGAATCACTGCCACAGTCGCCAGAACAGGTGCCGCAATACCGAATACAACCGGAAGAACCTCCTTTTTTTTCTCCATCGGAAGAGGCTGTTCTCTTTTACACATATTCATATAAATGACTGCACATAGAATGCTTGCGATTAATCCGATAATCAGGCCCATACTGTCTCCTCATTTCTGCAAAAAATTCTTATTCCTGTATTTCCTGCAGGCCTAATATGGCATATAGCCTGTCACAAATCCGTCACAGAGAATGGTCCATGAAGGCTCCCATCGCCGCCAGTGTGATCAGCAGCAGCAGAATAAAAAACAGTCAGGGCTCTTTGACAAAATACAACAACTCCTCACTGATTCATGGTAAAATGCTTCCTGTCCCGCCGTTTCAGATGGAGGAAATAACCTATGCAGATAACAGAAACTTGCGCAGAATGCCTGTACAATAAACAGAAGGAAGAAACAGACAACCAGGCATACCTGGACGAGGTCAGGAATATTCTGGACAATCGCGCACAGACGGACACCAGCCCGTACATAGTACTGCTCATAAATCGGGTACGTGAGCGTTACTTTGGTGCCGGCCCGGATTACCGGGAGCTGAAAAACCAGTATAATGACATGGTTCTCGGAATGGAGGATGCCCTGCGAAGTGAAATAAAAACAGCGGAGGATCCGCTGGCCGCTGCGCTCATGATGGCAAGAATCGGTAATTATATTGGCTGTTTAATGTTTTGTAGTTGGCATACGAACAGATGTTCTGTATAATGATGTCATAATCCCATGGAGGAAATTGAAATGGCCGACACATTGAATTTAAAAGAAGTCATTATCGCTTATAGAAAGCTGTCGTTCAGCGATCAGGCGGCTTTTTACGCCATGGTTCCAAATGATTTCTGCCTGACGGACGGTAATCTTCAGTCCTTCCTGATTGAGACGAGGATCTCTGCGGATCATGGCTGCATTTACTGCGGCAGCAGCCATGTGGTTAAAAACGGCATCCGAAAAGACGGCACACAGCGCTTCCTCTGCCGGGATTGTAAAAAGTCCTTCCTTCCCACTTCCGAGTCAGTGACTTCCAGAACCCGGAAGACCCTTTCGGTCTGGGCCTCGTACCTGAAGTGCATGCTGGACAAAAAGACTCTCCGGGAGGCTTCTGAAGAATGTGGGATCTCCATGTCCACAGCCTTTTCCTGGCGGCATAAAATCCTGGATGCTCTTCATGAAATAAACGGGAAAGTTCTCCTTGACGGCACGGTGGAAGCGGATGAGACTTTTTTCGATGTTTCCTACAAAGGGAACCATAAGAACTTCGAGCTTCCCAGAGAACCGCATAAAAGAGGCCATTCCGTCCGGACGAAAGGACTGTCCTCCGAAAAGGTGTGTGTCCCCTGTGCGGTAAATGATGCCGGATTCTCCTATGCCAGGCCCGGAAAGACCGGAAAGGTGAGTTCTGACTGTATAAAGAAGATTTTTGACGGGGTGATCGCGCCCGGCGCTGTTCTCTGCACGGACAATGAGAAAGCGTATGCCGGCTTTGCCAGCAGCCAGGGCATCCGGCTGGTGCAGACGGATACGGACTGCCGTGTAACGCATAGACAGGGCAAAGCGTACGGTATTCAGCGGATCAACGCCTGGCACAGCAGACTGAAAGGGTTTCTGCATAGATTCCGCGGCGTTTCCACGAAATATCTGGAGAACTATCTGGTCTGGAATGATGTTCTGGAAAACAGCCAGAGGAGCCGGGAGGAAGTGATGGAACTGCTTCTTTCGCAGATCCTGACCGTCAGGATCTCCCTGCGAAACCGGGATATTCCCTGCAGACCGCCGCTCCCTGCCCTCTGAAAGGCAGGCTGTAAGAGACCGTGGCCCGGAAATACACCTTTGAGGCAGGCTTTCAGGAGGTTTCCATGCTGCTGACAGAAGAACACAGGATCAAAAAGGATGGACATAAAGCCCTGTTCCGGGAGCTGGATGATTTCTGCTTCCGGGCAAAGAACCTTCATAACGCAGTGAATTACCTGATCAAACAGTGTGACCGCATTCACCGGAAGCTTCTCCTGAAAGAAGCCCTGGAGGACTGGGAAAAAGAGATGACGGATCAGGTCAATGAAGGGATCCGCCGCTATAACGCGGGCCGGGCAGAAAACAGACAGCGGCCATATGTGGACGGAGACAATGGCTTTATTGCAGATGCCTACTTTCTTTCCTGGTACCTGAAATCGTCAGCGGAATATAAGGCGATGCCTTATGCGACCTGCAGCCAGATCTGTATTCAGGAGCTGTGCCGTTCCTGGAAGTCCTATTATAAGGCGATGCCCGAGTACTTGAAAAACCCGTCCCGCTTCACCGGGCGTCCGCAAAAGCCCGGGTATCTGGATCCAGGAGAAGGGCGGGAATGGCTTGTCATCACCAGCCAGAATTTTACCCGGGAAGAGGATGGCCTCCTCCGGATGCCGGGATTTCTGAAGGCTATCCGCATAAAGGCCAGACATACGCAGATCCGGCAGATCCGGATCAAAACGGAAAGAACCTGCATCCGTATCCTGCTGGTGTATGAGGAGAAGGAGGAATGCCAGGCAAAACCGGCAGAGGATGCAGCGGTAATGGGGATCGACCTGGGTGTGAACAACCTGATCACGGCGGTATGGACATCAGAGGAATCTCCCATCATCATTAACGGGAGGCCGCTGAAATCAATCAACCAGTATTACAACAGGAGAAAAGCCTTCCTCCAGGCCGCAGCTCAGAAGGGAAACGGGCGGAACAGGACCAGGCGTATGGAACGTCTGACACGGAAACGGAACAGCAGGATTAAAGACGCTCTTCATAAAGCAAGCAGAAGGATCGTGGACCTGGCAGAAGAGACTGGTGCCGGCGTCATTATCATCGGGAATAACAAAGGGTGGAAGCAGAACGTAAACCTGGGAAACAGAACAAACCAGAACTTCGCGGCGATTCCCCACCTGACCCTGATCGGAATGATCCGGTACAAGGCAGCACGCAAAGGAATAGAAGTCCGTATTACAGAAGAGGCATATACCAGCGGCACATCCTATCTGGATGGAGAAATGCCGGCAGCGCCTTTTTACAACAGATCCAGACGTGTCCACCGCGGCCTGTTCCGGAGTGATACCGGAATCAGCATCAATGCGGATGTAAACGCGGCGTACCAGATCCTGAAGGCAGGCGGGATCATGGACCTGAAGATAAAGAGGGCGGAGCCGGTAAGAAAAATAAAAGCAGCCTGAGTCACATCAGGTAGAGGCATCAGGCTGGTGCCAGTAAAGGACCCTTGAGTTTGAAACTCATGGGCGATTTATAAATATCAACTATATGTTGGTAAACAGCCATTGCAATTACTGTCATTATAGCATGTAGAAAATACAGATACTACCGTGTTTTTGTTGTTTTTGCAGAATATTTGCGGCAGTTTCGGAGAAGATTCAGAACGGCAAAGCCGGAAACAAAAAACGGCCAGAAGCAGACGCAGTTCTTCACTGCGCTGCTTCTGGCCGGATCTGTCTCTGACCGGGGCCGATCGCCCTTTCCTATTGATTGATTTCCTCCAGACATGCCGGGATCTCCGCGATGCTTCCGACGATGCAGTCCGGCTTCCATTCCGTACGGACGTCCCTGTCCTTCTGGTCGGACAGGAAGGAGCGGATCTGAATGGCTGCTCCGAAGTGCATGCGTCTGGCTCCGATGATGTCCCTTGAAACCGTATCGCCGACATAGGCACATTCTTCTGCCCGGACCTGCATCTGCCGCAGGGAGATCTCAAAGATTCTTCTGTGCGGCTTCCGGTAGCCGGTGATGCTGGAGAGGGTGATGTCCTCAAAGTAATCCCGGATGCCGTAGGCTTCCAGCACGTCGAACACCGAGTAGAGGGACGCGGTATTGGAAATCACACCTAGGTGGTATCCCTTCTCCTTCAGGATCTGCAGGGTTTCCCTGACCTCCGGGCGAAGCTCTCTGTGGTAGTACGTGACCTCCCACATGCCGGCCATCTCTTCCGCGTATTTTTCTGCTGCAGCCCGGTCCGGGTTCAGCTCTGAGAGGTAGTAGTCCGGCCAGATCTGTTCGGGCTTCAGTTCCAGCTCATTTGCCTCGCTCCAGTCCTTGTAGCGGCGGATCCCGCGGCTCAGCTTTTCCCAGAAAACATTCTCCTCACAGTCTCCGCAGATCTGATGCTCCATCAGGAAGGCACGGAGGCGGCGGGTTACATCGGCAATCGTCGCGTCGTCGTACCA
>JAFWDX010000495.1 GCA_017515945.1 Blautia sp.
AGAACTCTCGGAGAGGCAGGAGACGTTTTTATGGAAAGTCAAGGCTGGCAGAAAACCGGCGATATAGACGCATTTACGATCTATTGCAAACAGGCTCATCAGGACGATCATACGCTCTGATGGGCCGCGATCCCCGTGAAGGACACAGAAATTTCATTTACATAATTCCGGGAATCTTCTGTAAACGACTTTACAATTTTCTGACTATGTGATATATTGTTTTCGAAAGAGAGCTTATCTCTTGTGGTTATATATGCACCTGTAGCTCAGTGGATAGAGCAGTGGTTTCCGGTACCATGTGCGGGGGTTCGATTCCCTTCAGGCGTGTTCACCCGAAGCATATTACGCTTCGGGTGTTTTGGATTATAGGGACTTTCATATGGGAGTTTTAAGATATGGATGATTTTAGAGAATGGTTATCCGACAATTTAAGATATTTTGAACTTGGTGGAGCGATCCTGCTGGTCGTGCTGGTGTTGTTTTTCGGTATACGCGCATGCCGTGGAGGAGGATCCAAAACTAAGGATTCCGGCAGCCAAAAGACTGCTGCGCGGGAGTCCCAGGCTCCCGTCAAGGAGTCTGAGGTCACCGAGGAGGATACGGATCCGGTTGTGCTGGATCCTCTGACCGAAGCGGATAAGGATGTTGCTCGTCTGATCCGCAGCTATTACGAGGCGAGAAGCTTAAAGGATGTTGAGGGCGTCCGCGCTGTCGTCGATGAGCTGGATCCGACGGCCGAGACGTCGATCGAGAATGACCTCTTCACCAATTATCAGGTCAGTGATATTTCGACCAAGCATGGTCTCGGAGAGAATGCGCTGGTGGCTTTCGTGACGTATACCTACGACTGTCCGGGG
The DNA here is from genome assembly GCA_017515945.1 of Blautia sp. Taxonomy (GTDB): domain Bacteria; phylum Bacillota; class Clostridia; order Lachnospirales; family Lachnospiraceae; genus Blautia_A. Next base: position 858 of record JAFWDX010000495.1, read on the forward strand.
ATCAAAACGCCTGTACCTGCAGTGGATCAGCTCTATCTCACCCAGGATACACAGGGAGTCTGGAAGATCGACGGGGATGCTTCCTCTGATACACAGATCAGCTCCTTTATGCGTGCGATCTCCTCGGACGCTGATGTGACAGAGCTTACATCAGAGGTAAAGTCTCAGTATGATCAGGCACTTGCCTCTGATCCCGCGCTTGCTTCTTATCTGTCAGGACTGGGTCAGGAGGTGACGACGCCGCAGCAGACAGGATCCGGGGAACGGATGAGAACGACTACAGATGTCAACTTCCGCAGCGGTCCCGCAAATGACGCCTCTATTATCAGCGTGCTGGATGAGGGCGCAACGGTGGAAAAGACAGGAGAGGATTCCGGCTGGTATCAGGTTACTTATAATGGCCAGACCGGATATGTCTACAGCGAGTTCCTTACACCGGCGGGAGCCGAGACTTCATCAGATGAGAGCTCCTCGGACGAGGAATCGTCTGACGAAGATTATTCCGACGAGGACGCGGAGTTTTATGAAGAGGACTCCGGCGACTGGGAATGAGTTCATGATCGGAGAACACAGGGGCGGTTAGCTGTGTGGTTCACACAGAGAACCGCCCCTGATTTTATACCGGAGGGTATATACCCGCTGACTGTTCAGTCAGCATCCCGCATTTACTGTGACACCGAAGGCGTGCCTTGGCAGGTGCGTGGAACAAAAGTTCAACAGCCAAGGTCACACCGCAGGCGTCCCTTTGGAGGTGCACTTCCAAGGAGAAACTGCTCAGGAACGATAAAATGGAAAATGAAATACGTATCAACAAAGCATTGAGTATGGCCGGGATCTGCTCCCGGCGGGAGGCAGACCGATGTATCGCCGACGGACGGGTGAGAATAAACGGCAGGGAAGCTGCTCCCGGGGACAGGGTAAAGGCCGGAGACGAGATCATGCTGGACGGAAAACCAGTCCTGATGCAGGAGCCTCTGACATTGCTGCTGTTTTACAAACCCAGAGGAATCGTCTCGAGTACGAAACAACAGCGCAGCGAGACTACGGTTGTGGATTACCTTCATTATCCGGTACGGGTTTTTCCTGTCGGCCGGCTTGACAAGGAATCCGAAGGACTGCTTTTGATGACGAACCAGGGGGAACTAGCCGACAGGATCCTGCGTGGCGCCAATGGCCATGAGAAAGAATATCAGGTGAGGATCGACAGGCCGGTTACCGAGGAGTTTGTCCGCAGGATGTCAGAGGGCGTGCATATACTTGACACGGTAACCAGACCCTGTAAAGTCTGGCAGACCGGCAGACATACATTCGGGATCATTCTGACTCAGGGCCTGAACCGTCAGATCCGCAGGATGTGCCATGCACTCGGTTGTGAGGTGACAGGGCTCAGACGGATACGGATCCTGAATCTGAAGCTGGACGGGCTGCAGCCCGGGCAGTACAGACCGGTGACGGACAATGAATACAGGGAACTGTTGAGAAGATTACGGCTGACGCCTGAAGATAACGCTGAATGAGCCTGTGACTGAACAGGTACTTTCGCGTGGGTATAGAAGAACACAGAGAACGGTTCTCTGTGTTCTTCATGTTTTTTTATGGAGTACAGAATATGGAAGAAAAGATCTCACGTATAAAAGAACTGACCAGGATCCTTAATGAAGCCTCTGCCGCCTATTATGGCGGGCGTGAAGAGATCATGTCCAACTACGAATGGGACAGCC
>JAFWDX010000496.1 GCA_017515945.1 Blautia sp.
ACAAAGGGAAAATAAAAAAAGAACAAACCATGAACCGGAATGGTTCATGGTTTGTTCTTTTTTTGTTTACCCTTTGTTACCGGGGCCTGACCCCATTTAACCTTCTTACTTCGTAACTGTTCAGTCACAAGCTCCTTCACAGTTACGAGGCCAGGCGCAGGCTCCTTTCGTCGCATTAGAAGTGCGCCTGGCCTTGGCTGTTGATCTTTTGTTCCACGCACCTGCCAAGGCACGCCTGCGGTGTCGCAGTAAATGCGAGGTGCTGACGGAACAGTTACCTTACTTCTTCAAAAGAATCATATTCCAGGTCGCCGGCTTCAGCACACTCGTCATCATCCCGTCCGCAAACCTGCTCCGATCTGTACTCACCGGAGCCACAGCTTCTCCCGCGGCCGAGTTGACAGCTTTCATATCCTTATTTTCGAGCACGATATGCTCTGCCAGGTGATATCCCTCCAGGCTGCGCACATCCGTGACGAGCTCCACATCCTCGCCGATATTGCGGTTCACCGCAAAGATCGCGACTTCCTCTTTCTCTTCGTTCCATACAGCCACAGTGGCTACATCCTTGACATCCTCGTGGGCAGCCGTGTCATGTGCCGGGCTGTCCAGGACGGGCTGCAGGACGGTGCCTCTGCCGTAGCGGGAGGTCAGCATGAACGGATAGTAGATCGTCTGCTTCCAGGCTTTGCCGCCGCCCTGTTCGGTCATGATCGGGGCGATGACGTTGACGAGCTGGGCGAGGCAGGCCATCTTTACGCGGTCCGCGTGACGCAGCAGGGTGATCATCAGCAGGCCGACCACCAGGGCATCCTCAAAGTTGTAAATGTCCTCCAGCAGCGGCGGGGCCACCTGCCAGGGGTGATTCTTCATGAGATCATTGTCCGCCTCGTTGGAGTGGAACCAGACATTCCATTCGTCAAAGCTGAGGTTGATCGTCTTTTTGCTGCGTTTTTTCGCCTTGACATAGTCGCAGGTGGCGATGACGGAACGGATGAACGCATCCATGTCATCGGAAACGGCCAGGTAATCCGCCGTGTCATTCGCTTTGTTTCCATAATAATTATGCATGGAAACATAGTCCACATAATTATAGTCCTGCTCAAGGGACACCGCTTCCCATGCGGGGAAGGTGGGCATGTCCAGATTGGAGCTGCCGCAGGAGACCAGCTCGATGGTGGGATCGATGATCTTCATGGCTTTGGCGGTTTCTTCAGCCAGGCGGCCGTATTCCTGCATGGTCTTGTGACCCAGCTGCCAGGGACCGTCCATCTCATTGCCCAGGCACCAGACCTTGATATTGAAGGGATCCTTGGAACCATGGCTGATGCGCAGGTCTGAATATTTGCTGCCGGAGGGATGATTGCAGTATTCCAGCAGATTGCAGGCGTCCGCGATGCCGCGGGTCCCCAGGTTGATCGCCATCATGACCTGGGAATCGGCCTTTTTGGCCCAGCGGGCAAATTCTCCGATGCCGACCTCATTTTTCTCCAGGCTCCTCCAGGCCAGCTCCAGCCTCTTCGGGCGCTGCTCGACGGGACCGACGCTGTCCTCCCATACAAAGCTTGAGACAAAGTTCCCGCCCGGATAGCGGACGATCGGTACCTGGAGTTCTCTGACCATGTCCAGAACGTCCTTGCGGAAGCCTTCTTCATCGGAGAGAGGATTGCCGGGCTGGTAAATACCGTCATAGACAGCACGCCCCAGGTGTTCGATAAAAGAACCATAGATCCGCTCATCCACCTTTGACACTGTGAAAGCACGGTCAAGGATCATTTTTGCGTTTTTCATAATAATATACTCCTGTCTGTATAATGTGTGTTGCGCTGGTGACGGTTCAGTCGGTATTTATACCGGTGCCAGGTACTTTTTCCATTTATTTGATTACCCGAGTATATGACCCCCAGTGCTGAACCCGTTCCCCGCGCTGCGCATTGATCAAATATACCGGATCAGCCTTTCACGCCGCCCGCGGTCATACCTTCGATGAAGTACCGCTGGAACATCGCGAAAAGGATCAGGATCGGGATGATGGCGAAGCAGGATCCCGCGATCAGGATGTCATAGTTGTTGCCGTAGGGGGAGAGCAGGCTCTGCAGACCTACAGGCAGGGTGATCTTTGTGATCTGATTGGTGACGATCATGGGCCAGAGGAAATTGTTCCAGCTGGACATGCCCTGATAAATGCCCATCGCGGCAAAGGAGGGCTTCATCAGCGGGATCATGATCCGGAAAAAGATCCCATATTCGGTACAGCCGTCCACGCGGGCCGCGTCAAGGAAATCCTTGGGGATGCCGGAGAGGTACTGCCGGAAAAAGAATACCAGCATCGGGACGACCAGATAGGGCAGGATGATGCCCCACATGGTGTTGATCAGATGCATGCGGCTGATCAGGCGGTAAAGGGGCAGCAGGATGACCTCGGTGGGCACCATCATGACCAGGAGCACGCAGGCAAAGGCCAGATTTTTTCCTTTGAAATCATACATGGCAAACCCGTAGCCGACACAGGCGCTCAGGAAAAGCGCCAGCGCAACCTGAACTACAGTGATGACCAGACTGTTGCGGTACCAGATGAAATAATTGTTCTGGCCCGAGAAGAGGAGACGGTACTCCTTGAGGCTGGCCGTCGCCCAGTCGATGTTGAAATTCAGGCCATAACGCATCAGATCCGAACCGGTACGCAGGGAGGAGACTGCCAGCAGCGCCAGCGGCAGCAGGGTGATCATGGCGACGATCAGGAAAAAGATAAACAGCAGAATGGAAGAAGTCCTTGATTTGCTTTTCATGTCATTTCTCCTTTCTGCTGAAGGTTCCGTTGAGGATCAGCTGGGCAAAGTTTACGGCAAGGACGATCAGCAGGAAGATGACGCCGATGGCGGATCCGATGCCGAGGTTATTCTGCTCAAAGGCCAGACGATAGAGGAAGCCGACCAGAGTCGTACCTACATTGTTGGGTGATTTGTTGCCGTTAAAGATCATGTAGGACTCGGAGAACATGGCCATGCCGCCGAAGATGGAGATCGTCAGGACGTAGATGATGGTGGGCTTGAGCAGCGGGATCGTGATATAACGGAACTGCTGCAGGGTGGAGGCCCCGTCGATGGAGGCGGACTCATACAGATCCGCGGGGATCTGCTGCAGACCGGACAGGTAGTACATCATGTTCACGCCGGTCCAGCGCCAGAGACAGACCATAAAGAGGACCAGCCATACAGTGGAGGGAGTTCTCAGCCATACGAGAGGACCCTGGCCGAATACGGAGATGACCTGGTTCATGAAGGAACCCTCCAGCTCACCGAACATCAGACGGAAAACCACACCGGCGACGACGACACTGGTCAGAGCCGGGATGAAAAGGATGGAGCGGAAGGTGGATTTGGCCCGCATGTTCTTGCTGTTGAGCATGGTGGCCAGGACCAGCGGGATCGGGATCATCAGCGCACAGGAAACGATGGTGTAAAAGATGCTGTTCTTGAGACTCTTCTGGAAAATCGAATTGGAAATGACCTTATAGTTTTCCAGTCCGATGTACATCGTATTGGCTCCGGCGACCTTCTGGAAACTCATAAGCACCATGGATACGATGGAGTAGGCGAAGAAAACCAGGAAGGTGATGATGAAAGGCATGATAAAGACATACGGCGCCACCTTCTGGGAATACAGAAATTTCTTGAAGATGTTGTTTTTTTTCATAATGACTCCCGGTAAAAATACCTGCAACTGATCAGTCACAAGCTCCTTCACAGTTACAATACCTGATATGTTAAAAAGGACACCGCACGGGGAACGTGCGATGTCCTTTCTGCACTCTGGCTACTGCCGCACGATCGCTGGCAGATTAAATTCAGAAGATGATGGAATCCTGCTCGCTCTGCAGCAGCTCGGTCGCATCCTGATCCGGAGCAAACTCGAACGCGTTGGAGTAGGTCGTGGAAACCAGTGTCTGATAAGTGGCGGCATACTGTCCGGAGATGTCCGGAGCGGTCAGATCGGTGCCGTTCTTTTTCAGGATATCGAAAGGATTGGTGGTGAAGTATGCAAGGAACTTGTTCTCGGTATCCTCGGTGAGGGCGGGATCATCCCACAGCTCGGTGCGGATCGGGTCAAAGCCCAGCTCTTTCCACTCATAGGTGCAGCCTTCTGCGGAGAGTTTTGCGAAAGCAAGGAAATCCTTGGCAAGCTCTTCATTCTCGGTGCCTTTGATAACGGATGTGCCGGTGCCGCCCTGCAGGACTGCACGGACATCGCCCTCGTTCCATACGGGCATCTCGGCGATGGCGATCTTACCCTTGAGGTCTGCACAGTAATCAGTGAATCTGCCCATGTACCACAGCGGCATGGTGATGGAAGCGACATCGCCGGCGTTGAGGTGGCCGTACCACTCCTCAGTGTGGAAGCCGCCGCCAGGAGCGATCTCGATGGTGCCGTCGGCGATCTTGCCGCGGATGTAATCGATGACTTCTGCATGCTCAGGTGTTACAAGGTTGGGATTGCCTTCCTCGTCCACATACTGGACATTCTTCTCCAGGAGCATGGCCTGGGGCAGGAACAGGTCGGCTGTCTCGACAGCGGTCATGGGTTTGCCGGTAGCCTCGAGGACCTTCTGGCCGGCTTCGAAATAGTCGTCCCAGGTCACGATGTCGTCGATGTTGACGCCAGCGGCATCCATCAGCTCTGTATTATAATAGGTAACAGTCTCGCCAAGGTGGAAGTCTACGCCATAGTAGTTGCCCTCGTTGTCACCATACATGGTGATACGGCTCATGACTACGTCGTCCTTGTAGGGCTCAACGGCTTCGTTGATGGGAAGCAGATAGCCGTCCTTGAGGAAGGAGCCATAGTATCCGATCTCGATGTCGGCCATATCCGGAGCACCCTCGCCGGACTGGCAGGCGATGAGGAGCTTGGAATGGGTGGAGTGGGACTCGCCGTTGGTGACGGTCAGGTTGATGGGACGGTCCGGATTCTGCTCATTCCAGACATCGGCCATGGAGGTCCAGAAGGG
>JAFWDX010000053.1 GCA_017515945.1 Blautia sp.
CTATAAGGTCAAGTGGAGGAAACACAAATAAAGTCGCAGATCCATTTTACCCTCACGATCGCACAGATGAAACAATACTAAAAAAGACCCCCTCAGGCATCCCTGAGAGGGTCTTTTTCATTTCACAGCTGTTCAGTCAAAAAATCCTGAACAGTTGCGTTATTTCTTAGATTCGGAAAGGTCCGCCGTATATCAATACAGCTTCGCCATCTCCTCGATATTCTCGGAGTTGAACTCCAGCGGAAGACCAAGAACGATCTCTGTGCCGCCGTCGTCAGCTTCGGTGATTTCATAGTCGCCCATATCGCCGGCTGTGAAGGTCTCGCCAAGTTCGCCGGTGATGTCGCCTCTGATCAGAGCAAGTGTGGACAGAGCGGAAAGTTTTCCAAGGCCCTGCATATCCCACAGATAGAAGTACGGGCAGCTGTGCTCATCGTCAGCGCCGGTGTACTCGAGCATCTCGGACGGAAGGCCGAGGCCGGTAAGCTTGGTAGCGGAAGCGTTGTCCTGCAGAAGCTTGGCAGCGGCAGCGATACCAACGGTCGTCGGAGCGCAGATAACCTTCAGATCCGGATAGTTGTCAAGGAGAGCCTGAGTCTGGTCTGTGGACTTCTGAGGCTCGTCATCACCATAAGCAACCTCGACCAGCTCGAGATTTGCATACTTCTCATCCTCCATGAGGGTCTTCATGGCATCGATCCAGGCGTTCTGGTTCGCAGCCTGAGAAGTAGCGGAAAGGATAGCCCACTGGCCTTCACCGCCGGCGATGTCATAAACGGCATCCAGCAGAGCCTGGCCTACGGCAACGGTACCAGCCTGGTTTACGAATATCTGACGGCTGTCTTTGTTGGGGGCGGAGTCAAAGGAAGAAACCTTGATGCCGGCGTCCATAGCCTCTTCAAGCTTGGCCTGAAGCGCATTCACATCGTTTGCAGAGATGCAGATCGCATCCGGCTGCTGGGAGATCAGGTTGTCCAGAACCTTGATCTGGGCATCCGCGGTAGCGGTCTCAGGATAGACGACATCGACGGTCGCGCCTTCAGCCTCTGCTGCCTCTACAAAAGAAGCCGCAGCGATCTCAAAGAAAGCGTTTCCGGCAGATTTGCCTACCAGAGCGATCTTCTCGCCTTCTGCGAAGACGGGAGCTGTGCATCCGAGCACCATGGCACCGGCAAGAACAGCACTGAGTAATTTCTTGTTCATGATAGTTCCTCCTTTTTGAGAAATAGTATTGCAACTGCAATTGCAGTCATGCACAATAGCATTATATACCAAACCAGATGTAAAAACAATCCGACGATTGTTTAATTTTTTATAATCAACCAGGCCCTATTTACTCTCTCACTGCTTTTTCACAGCTCTGCGGAGCTGACCGATCAGATTCGGCAGCGCCACAGCTGCGATGAGCAGCACGCCGAGGATCAGCAGGATCACCTGTGCATGCACATTTCTCTGCCCCAGTCCGACGCGCAGGCATACGATAATGAAGGCGGAAATGATGCCGCCGGCCAGATTGCCCTTGCCGCCCGTAGAGGAAATGCCGCCGAATACCGCCATGGCGATGGCGTCCATCTCAAAGCCGGTGCCGGTGGTCGTATTGGCGCCGTAGGAGGTCGAAACCAGGAACAGTGCGCACAGGCCGGCCATCAGGCCCATCACGGTGTAGATGATGAAACGGATCTTCTGTACGTGGATGCCTGAATAATGAGCTGTCAGGCGGTTCGTGCCGATCGCATAGACCCGGCGTCCAAAGGTGCTCTTGCCCAGGATGATGGCAAAGATAACGGCCAGGATGGCGACCAGGAAAAGAATGATCGGGACCTTGCCGACTTTGGTGCCGAGGGCTTTAAAGCCGGCCGTATTGGCAGCTGAGATGGAGCCGCCGCTGCCGAGCACGATCTCCGCGATCCCGCGGAAGATGATCTGCGTGGACAGGGTGACGATCATCGGAGGCAGCTCGGTAAAATTCGTGAGGATCGTCGCGTTGATCACACCGCAGAGGGTGCCGACAGCCAGGGCCGTCAGGATCACGACGATAAAAGGCGCTCCGGTGTTGCATACGATGCAGGCCATCGTCGCTGAAAGGCAGGCAATGGAGCCGACCGAAATATCGATCTCACCCATAACCAGGATAAACGCCATGGGCATCATCAGGAATACTTCCGCCAGGTAAACAGGCATCTGACGGAGGAGATTGAACATGTTGTAATATTCAGAAAACCACTTACAGAAAATATTGACACCGATCAGTACCAGAATCAGGATCCCTTCCCAGCTGAAAATGATCTTTTTGATGGGAGATTCCGGTTTGTTGCTTATAGTTCTTCCAGATTTTCCAGCCATTCTTACATCTCCCTTCCTTTCAGCGCATTCCGATCGGCCACCCTCTGCAGGATGACGTTGACGAGGACAACCACCAGGATCAGAACACCTTTGATGGTATTCTGCCACAGCGCGTCGATCCGAAGCAGCGGGAGTGCCTTCGGGATCATGGCCATGATAAACGCACCGAACAATGTACCGATGACTGTGCCGCGGCCGCCGCTCATGCTCACGCCGCCGATGACACATGCCGCGATGACGTCCATCTCACCGCCCTGCTGCATGTCCGGCATGGCGGAAGCATAGACAGAAACCTGCAGTGCACCGCCCAGGCCTGCCAGAAAGCCCATGACGGTAAAGACCATGAGTTTGATGTTGCGCACATTGATACCGGAAACCTCCGCGGCTTCCGCATTGGAACCGACGGCGTAGATTTTACGGCCTGTCCGGGTCCATTTCATAAAGAAGAAAAAGATCACATAACAGACGATGATGACCCAGATCACACAGCTCAGACCCAGGATCTTAGTTGTCGCAAAGTTTTTGAATGTGCCGAGGGCAGAAGCGCCGGCCCATTCACCGCCGTGGGAAACGAGATATCCCATCGCACGGTAGATATACATGAATCCCATCGTGGCGATGATCGGAGGCACATCCGCTCTGGATATCACGAGTCCGACCAGGAAGCCGCAGAGCGTGCCGATCGCCATGGCGATCACAAAGGCCAGTAAGGTGTTGTGAATGTGTTCATATTTCAGCAGCATGCCGATCGACATACCGGATAACGCAAGCGTGGACATAATGGAAATGTCGATTCCTCCGACCAGCATGACGCAGAGCATGCCCAGTGCCATGACCATGGTGACGGCGTTGTTTTTCATCATGTCGGTGACGGATTTAAAGGAGAAAAAGGCCGGATTGACCGCCGACACGATGGCGAACATCAGTACGACGATCACAGCCAGTAGAAATTCACGGGAGCCAAACAGCTTCCGGAACGCGGACTTCTTTTTCATGCTGCTCCTCCTTTCGTGGTGGCACCTTTTTCCATGGCGAGCTCGAGTATGGTCTCCTGTGTGGCCTCATCCCGGGAAAGCTCGCCTGTTTTGCGTCCGTTGCACATAACCAGGATACGGTCTGCCATACCCAGGATCTCCGGCATCTCCGAGGAGATCAGGATGATGGCATAGCCCTGCTTCGCCAGGTCGCCCATGATGGCATAGATCTCAGCCTTGGCGCCTACATCCACGCCCTTGGTAGGCTCATCCATGATGACGACCTTCATCTCCTGCGCGAGGGCCTTGGCCACGACGACCTTCTGCTGGTTGCCGCCGGAAAGGGAACTGGCCGGCTGGAAGATATCGACTGCTTTGGTATCAACCTCCTCCAGGAGTTCCTTGGAGAGTTCTCTCTCCTTCTTTTCATTGTTCAGGCCGTTCTTTGCGTATTTTTCGATCACGGGCAGGGTCACGTTTCTCCCCAGACCCCAGCTCATGATCAGGCCTTCCTTCTGACGGTCCTCAGGGAGCAGGATAATACCGGCGTCCATGGCGTCAGAGGGCGACTGGAAATGCGTTTCCTTTCCCTCCAGATAGACATTGCCGCTGTCTGCCCTTGTGATGGCGCAAACACTCTCCACCACCTCTGTCCTGCCGGCTCCAACCAGGCCGGTAAAGCCCAGGATCTCGCCGGCATGCACAGCAAAGGACACATCCTTGAAAAAGCCGGTGCGGGACAGATGCTCGACCCTGAGCACTTCTTCTCCGATCTTTACATCCGGCTTCGGGAACAGATCCGTGATCTCACGGCCGACCATCGCCTTGATCAGATCCGCGTTGGTGATGCCGTCGACATCATAAGTACCGATATACTGGGAATCTCTGAAAACCGTCACGCGGGAAGCCACGCGATACATGTCCTCAAAGCGGTGAGAAATGAAGATGATGGAAACCCCCTCTGCCTTGAGCTGATCGATGATCCGGTAAAGCTCCTCGGATTCGGATCTGGTCAGGGAAGCCGTCGGTTCGTCAAAAATGATGATCCGGGCATTGGTGGAAAGACATTTGGCGATCTCAACCATCTGCTGCTGAGCCACGCTCAGCGTTCCCATCTCGGCTGTGGCGTCAAAATCGGCATTCATTCTCTGCAGGAGTTTGTTCGCCTCTTTATTCATGGCTCCCCACTGGATCATCCCATGTCGGATGATCTCGTGTCCCATGAAAATGTTTTCAGCCACGGTCAGATCCGGATAGGACGTTGCATGCTGATACACCGCCGCGATCCCGGCTGCCTGTGCGTCTCTGGGACCTTTAAAATCGACCTTCTGTCCGTTCAGGAACATTTCTCCCTCTTCGGCCTTATGGACTCCTGTGATCACCTTGATGAATGTCGATTTGCCTGCGCCGTTTTCACCCATCAGGGCATGAACCTCACCGGCCTTCAGCTGAAACTGAACATTATTCAGCGCCTTTACGCCAGGGAAGATTTTTGTAATGCCTTTCAGTTCGAGAATATATTCTTCTGACATGGCTCCTCCTTTTCGTCTTTATGAGAACGTACCGGATTGGCACTATTCAAATATATAGACAATACTAACATTTTTTATTCATCCTGTACAGAAAAAAATGAACATTATGTAAAACCCCGATTCAAAAAATGAACCAGAGAGTATCTCAGGCCATATATACAGAAGCGCCTCTCGCGATCACCTGAATCAAGCCAGTAAAATGCTTTTTTTCCTGTATGAAAATGACAGGACGGGATCAGGAAAACACATACCGTCTGAGCCTGTCCATCGCTTCTTCCAGCTTTGCAGACGGCAGGGCAAGGTTCATTCGCAGATGGCAGGGACCGTGAAACATCGCTCCGTCCTGAACGGCAACGCCGACGTGCCAGATTTTTTCTTCCAGTTCCTTCAGCGTACAGCCATGCCTGGTGCACCATCCGGTGCAGTCCAAAAAGAGCATATACGTTCCTTCCGGTATAGAGACCGTTATACCGTCAAAATATGAGCGGATGTAATTTACAGCATAACGTACATTTCGCGTAAGCACCTGGCGGAGTTCTTCAAGCCATGCTTCTCCTTCCGTACTGTAGGCTCCGATAAGGGCATGCATGGAAAGCACGTTCATGGAATTATAATGGCCAAGAGACGCTTCCTTGCGGATCCTGTCCCGGATCGTCTGATCATATATCACATGATAACTCCCGATCAGGCCGGCCAGGTTGAAGGTCTTGGATGGTGCATAGAAAGCAGCCGTACGGCTGCGCGCATCATCGCTGATGCTCTGTGAAGGAATGTGCCTATGCCCCTCCAGGATCAGATCCGACCAGATCTCGTCGGATATTACTTTAACATCGTATTTTTTAAACAGCGCATATGCCTCCTCCAGCTCGGGCCGGGTCCAGACTCTCCCACATGGATTATGAGGGGAACAGAGGATCGCAGCATGGATATGCCCATTCCGGATCTTCTCCTCCATATCCGCATAATCCATTCTCCAGACTCCGTCCCCATCCTGAACGAGGGTACTGTGAACGATCCGATATCCATTGTTTTCCAGAACCCCTGTAAAGCCTACATACGTAGGGGAATGTACCAGGACACTGTCCCCCCTGGAGCAGAATACCGACAGCGCTGTTGATACACCGCCCAGCACACCGTTCTCATACCCTATGCACTCCCGCGTCAGTCCCTGTACACCGTTTCGTTCCCGCTGCCATCGGAGGATGCCGTCATAATACGCATCCGAAACATCATAATATCCAAAAAGCGGATGCGCGATCCTCTCTTCCATCGCACGTATGATCGATGGCGCAGTACCAAAATTCATATCTGCCACCCACATTGGGATCGCTTCAAATCCCGGATCAGGCGCTGCCGGAGCAAACCCGCCCGGCTTTCCTATCCCGTCCACCGCCAGGGCGTCATGCCCATGTCTGTCATAATATGTCGTAAAATCAAATTTCAATGTCTTCCCTCCGTTTTACCGCGTTCTCTTTACTCATTCTGTCCAGGCAAAATTCATAAAAGCCCTGCTTCCGGCACGCAGCTGAACATGCCGGAAACAGGGCTCGCTTTTTCAGTTTCACGTTGTGCCTGGATCCTGCTCTAAGTATTACAGGTACTGGTTAAATTCCACCTTCTCTTTGTTAGGGCCCTCGATCGTAAAATAGCGGACACCATTCTCAAAGTAAGGCAGGAAATGGATCTCGTCATCGGTATTGTTCAGTCCGCGTTTGTTGATGAAGCCAAACACTTCCTCAATATCATGCACATTGATGGCAAAATGCTCAATGCCGCCTGTACACATTGCGCAGCTTTCTTCTTCATAGATTTCGACAGTCAGATCTCCGAGGCGCATAAAGCATACCCGGCTGTGATCCGAGATCGAACCGCAGGCATAAATCGTTTCGAATCCCAGCTCTGTATAAAACAGTGCCGTATCCTCAAACTCAGTTGTAGGGATTCCAATATGCGCAAGACCGGTCGCATAGCTGCTCATGTCCATCATGGTGAAAGTACCTCCTGTCTGATTGTTCATGCAGGTTTATTATAATGATCCGCAGAGGATGAGTCAAGGGGGGCGGATTCATGAGTCGTTACTGTTCACGGTCTGATTGAAACGGGATGAGATCTGGCTTTCCGGCAGGAAAATGAGGGCAGGCCCTCCATCAGACTGTCCGATTAGCTATAACACTGCCGGTTATACCGTGAATAATAACCATCCAGAATAGAACTTTACGTACATGCCAAAGGAGAGTATAATATATACCTGATCAACGGAAAATACCGCAAACTGTACACACAGAAAGGATAATTATACTATGAGAATCGCTCTGATCAACGAAAACAGTCAGGCCGCCAAAAATGCTCTGATCCTCACTTCCCTTAAAAATGTAGTGGAGCCCATGGGCCATGTGGTCGATAATTATGGAATGTACACCGCCGATGATGAAGCACAGCTTACCTATGTCCAGGCGGGGATCCTTGGTGCCATCCTGCTGAATTCCGGCGCTGCTGATTATGTGATCACCGGCTGCGGCACAGGCGAGGGCGCAATGCTGGCCATGAACAGCTTCCCGGGTGTGCTCTGCGGACATATCGAGGATCCGGTGGATGCTTATACCTTTGCCCACGTAAATGACGGCAACGCTATTGCCCTTCCTTTCGCGAAAGGATTCGGCTGGGGCGGCGAGCTGAACCTTACGTACATTTTTGAAAAGCTTTTCGGCTTCGGACACGGCCAGGGATATCCGAAGGAGCGTGTCGTTCCTGAACAGCGGAATAAAAAGATCCTCGACCAGGTGCGCCTCGTGACCATGCGCCCGCTGGTCGAATGCCTCGAGGGTATTGACAGAGAGCTTGTACTCTGCGCAGTTGCCGGCGAAAAGTTTGACGAGCTTTTCTTTGCCAACGCAAAAGACGGAGATATTAAGGATTATATCCGCACACTTAAAAACAAAGACTGATCATGGACACTCTTTACATCGTGATGCCGGCTTACAACGAAGAAGCAAATATAGAAAACGTTGTCCGCAGCTGGTACCCGCTTCTTACAGACAAAAATCCCCGCTCCCGGCTTGTAGTCGCCGACAGCGGGAGTACGGATGCCACCCACGACATTCTGCTGAGGCTGCAGCATACCCTGCCCTCTCTGGAGATCCTGTCGGATACCGACAGATATCACGGGCCAAAGGTATGGGCTCTCTACGACCATGCGATCCGGTCCGGAGCAGACTACATTTTCCAGACTGACAGTGATGGTCAGACATCGCCGGACGAATTCGCCTCTTTCTGGGCGGAACGTGACAGATATGACATCATTCTCGGAAACCGGACTGTCAGAGGCGATGGCAAAGCAAGGGCTTTTATCGAAAAAGTCGTCGTCTTTCTCCTGCGCATCTATTTCGGCGCGAAGATCCCGGACGCCAACGCACCGTTCCGGCTCATGAGATCAGAAACCGTAAAGAAATACCTGTACCTGGTGCAGCCGGATTTTAATATTCCCAATATCATCCTGACGACATTTTTCTGCAAGGGCGGGGAAAGAGTCCGCTTCAAAGAGATCTCATTTGCGCCGCGACAGGGCGGGGAGAACTCCATCAATGTACGGAATATCATCGGCATCGGAATGCAGGCGCTGAAGGACTTTTCCTATTACAGAAAGATCATGCGGCAGGCGATTCCTCCGAGATCATAACAGTCCTGCAGTTTTACCGGCGGTTCCGCATACGTGAACCTCTTTGATTCCACGCATGCGGAGCCACATACATCATTTTCAGGACAATATATAAAAGGGACGGTTCCTATGTGCAATACGGCACGCAGAACAGTCCCTTTTATTACCTGTAATTATCCTGCTCAGATATTCAGAGCGATCTCCATCATGTTCCGGAAGGAGGTCTCCCTCTCCTCCGCGGTCATGGCCTCTTCTTTATAGAAGTGGTCGGAGATGGTC
>JAFWDX010000497.1 GCA_017515945.1 Blautia sp.
CCCGGCTGAAAATGAGTCAGGGGGACAGGTTCCTCCTCATTTTCAGTCAGGCCATGAACAGTAACAAAGTGGGGCAGATGAAAGAAGGGGACGCATAAAGAAAATGACAGAACCTGCTTTTGTGTGTTAAAATATATGCAGGAGAAGAAAATCCAACCGATGCAGCAGACATGCGCAGAGTATACTAGAGGGTCTTAATACGTGGAATGCTTTGCTTCCACGTATTTAGAGCCTCTGCATATACCGCGCGGGAACTCAAGTACATTTTCTATATATCTGATCGCGCGAGTATAAAGGAGGGGAAGATATGAAACTGGAATTTCTCGGGGCGGCTCATGAAGTGACTGGCAGTGCCTACTATCTGGAAGCTGCCGGTAAAAAGTTCCTGGTGGATTATGGAATGGAACAGGGCAGGGATATCTACGTCAATGAAGCATTGCCGGTGAATCCCGCAGAGCTGGACTTTGTCCTGCTGACACATGCGCATATCGACCATTCCGGCATGCTTCCGGCTCTGTATGCGAAAGGATTTAATGGACCGGTATATGCCACAAAGGCGACAGCCCATCTTTGCGACATCATGCTGCGTGACAGTGCGCATATCCAGGAGTTTGAAGCGGAATGGCGCAACCGCAAAGGAAAACGGCAGGGCAAAGAGGCATATGTACCGGTATATACGCTTAAAGATGCTCTGGGTGTGATCAAAAACTTTGCGGGGCAGGATTACGGAAAGATCCTGGAGCCTGCGCCGGGGATCCGTGTCCGATTTGTGGATGCGGGTCATCTGCTGGGATCGGCCAGTATTGAGCTTTGGCTGACGGAGGGAGAGACGGAACGCAAACTGGTCTTTTCCGGGGATATCGGCAACACGCAACAGCCGCTGATCCGTGATCCGCAGACGATCTCCGAGGCGGACTATGTGATCATGGAATCTACGTACGGGGATCGTTCCCATGGAGAGAGGCCTGATTATGTGACAGATCTCGCGGCCGTGATCCAGGAGACCTTTGACCGTGGCGGAAACCTGGTCATCCCCTCCTTTGCGGTAGGGCGCACACAGGAGATGCTGTATTTTATCCGCCAGATCAAGACCGAGGGGCGGGTGAAGGGACATGACGGCTTTAAGGTCTATGTGGACAGCCCCCTGGCCAACGAAGCGACTACGATCTTTGCTGAGCACAGCTATGACTGCTTTGACGAAGAGGCTATGGACCTTTTTGAAAAAGGGATCAATCCCCTGGCCTTCCCGGGCCTGCGGGTCTCCATTACCAGTGAAGATTCCATCGCCATCAATGCAGACCAGGAGCCCAAGGTGATCCTGTCCGCGAGCGGCATGTGCGACGCGGGCCGCATCAAGCATCACCTAAAGCACAATCTGTGGCGACCGGAGAGCACGATCCTGTTCGTGGGCTATCAGGCCACCGGTACGCTCGGGCGCGCACTGGTGGAAGGCGCACAGAACGTGAAGCTTTTCGGAGAGGAGGTGGCCGTGGCGGCCAAAGTCATGCAGCTGCCGGGTATCAGCGGACACGCGGATGTGAACGGCCTCATGGACTGGGCGGGTGCGTTTGAGAAAAAGCCCAGGCGTGTTTTTGTGACACACGGTGAGGATCTGGTGACAGAAGTGTTTGCGGCAAGGCTCCGCGATGAACTGGGGTATGAAGCGATGGCGCCGTATTCAGGCACGGTCATGGATCTGGCTGAAAATGCATTTACTCTCAGGACGGAAGGCATCCGGATCGAACGGAAGGAAGGCACGCTCAAGAGCCGCAAGGCAGCCGCGGTCTTTGACAAGCTCCTGGCTATGGGCCAGCGCCTGATGAGTGTGATCCGCAGGAACGAAGGCAGACCGAACAAGGATCTGGAGAAGTTCGCGCGGGATATACAGTCGCTGTGTGATAAGTATGATGCGTGATAAAAGATGGGACTGGGCTCCGACACGTAGATGAGTCAGAAGCCGGGTTCAGTGAGTCAGGGGCCGGGTTTAATGAGTCAGGGGCCGGGTTCAATGAGTCAGGGGCCGAGTTCAATGAGTCAGGGGCCGGGTTCAATGAGTCAGGGGCCGGGTTCAATGAGTCAGG
>JAFWDX010000498.1 GCA_017515945.1 Blautia sp.
CGATCAGAGGCGTGGGATCATAGTAACGGAAGCTGTTGCCGGTCGCGGCGATGCCGAGATCCTGCATGAACTGTGAAATCCCTCCCGGTTCCAGTGATGAAAACTGGGAGAAGCCGTTGTAATGATACAGGGAGGCGTCGTTGATCGTGGTGAATCGGCGGAACTCTGTCCGATAAAAAGCGCCTTGCTGTTGTTCATCCATATAGGCAACGGCCAGGGGAGCGTCGTCCATATATTTAATATAGGCATCCCGGCTGCCGGTGTCCTCCAGATTGGTAATGTCCATAAACGCGCATTCGGCAAGGACGTAAGCGAGGAGAATCAGGCTCAGAAAGACAGAAACCGGGGAGCGCATGACAGTGGCGGCCGGTATGCTGCCCGTATTGGTTGCCGGATTCAGGTGCGAAGATCCGGCATTGGTTGCCGGATTCAGCAGTGAAGATCCGGCGTTGGCTGCCGGATTCAGGTGCGAAGATTCGGTATTGTTACCGGATTTCAACTGTGAGGATACCGCTGCGTTTTTGGATTTTGTCTGCCGTTTATTACGATCCGCTTTTTTTCCGGATCTGGCGGACCCGGACTGAGCTTTCTGCAGGGCGGCTTGCCGGGCTTTTTCCTGCTCCAGGACCCGGATCTGTATAAGACGCCGTCTGCGCATTACATAGAGAAGGATCAGGTATGCCGCCATCAGAATGATGTTGGCGGCGATATCGGCGTTGGATAACACCCGGTCTATGTCCTCGATCCGGCCGACGGCGACAAACTCCGTAAGAAGGATCACGGCAGTATAAACAGCGCAGGCGATGAGCGCCGGGAGAAACCGGGTATGCTCCAGGGACAGATAGGCCTGATAAGCCATATACAGCAGAATAAAGCTGTAGGCAAAGGTGAATCTGTGAGGCAGGTTCGCCGGGAAATGCATGCCGTGGATCAGGTAATCCAGCGGACGGATGCAGGCGCAGAGCAGCATAAACACCAGGAGTATGGAGAGCAGGATCTTTTCCCGTCTTTTCACATCCTTGCTGAAATAGTACAGCGGCAGCAGGACCATGGTCAGCACGCCGGTATAGACGTTGGGGAGGTCCTCGTTCCTGGCAAGGACAGCGGCCCGCGCACCGAGAAAGTGGTTCGTGATCAGCTGCCAGACATTGGGATAGACCTCAAAAGCCGGGAAGGAGGTGGAGCTGACGGCCGTCTCTCCAAGGGCCACACCGACCGGAGCCAGAATGAACAGAGAGGTGACGGCGGCCAGGATGGAAAGCAGCGCAAAGAGGCCGGATCTTTTCAGTATGAGTGCACGGTCCGAACGCCAGCTCAGCGAGGAAAAGACAGTCGCAGCATAATAGAGCGCTGTCAATACACAGACCAGTACGGCAAGGTAAAAATTGACGATCATGGTCAGAGTCAGGGAGATGTAATACAGCCGGAACCGCCCCTCGCGGACCAGCTTTTCAACGCCCCGCATCACCAGGGGAAAGAGAACGACCGTATCCAGCCACATGATGTTCCAGTAGTAGCAGGTCAGGAATGCGCAGAAACCGTACAGCAATCCGAAGGTCATGACGGACAGATCGTTGCGGGTGAATCTGTCCTTCAGATACCAGGTGAAGGTGGCACTGGCAAAGCTCATCTTGAGCAGGATAAAGAGGGCGATCATTTCCGGTAAATGCTTTTCCGGGAAGAGGAACATCAGCAGATTGACCGGGGAGGTCGTGTAATAAGCCATCTGTGCCACAAAATTTTTGCCGAGGCCGCCTTCCCAGCTGTACAGCAGGCTCTTTCCGTGCAGGATCCGGCTGTGAAGCTCCTCGATATAGGGGGCGTATTGATGGTACAGGTCGACCCGCAGCACAGTCCGGTCGCCGAATGGGTAGATGCGGCGCACTGCGAAGGTCAGGAGGATGATGGCCGTGCTGAGGAAAAAGGCGCCGATGACGTAGCGGTTTTCATACAGGCGGGATGGGGTGTCTTTTTTTCTGGGTGAGGACATTTTGAGATCTCCTGTTGGATGACAGTGTAAAATCCCGCCGTGAGGCGGGATTTTGCTGCCTTATTGTTATCTGGCTTTATACTTTTTTATATTATACCGATTTTATTCAGGCATTGCAAGGTGTACCGAAATGAGTCACGGGGACAGGTTCCTTGACTCATTTTGAGTCAAGGAACCTGTCCCCGTGACTCACTTAAAGCATCCTCAGTGTGAGTTTAGTTTCGTCTGGATAACTGGAAGGATTGCGGTGGATTTCTGAAAATGATATAATTTGTAAAAGTTCAGTCATTACCTCGAATTTACTATGATACCGAAAGCACGCTTTGTGGGTGTATGAGAAAAACCTGCACGGCTAAGGCCAGGCGTATGGTTCCGGCGGAAGGACTCACATGTTTACGATAGAAGAAATCCTCGCATCCAAAGATATTCTCGATATAGATGCCAAAGCCGGCGATACCGGTATTCCGGCTGATATCTGGCAGACGTACTGCGCCCTTGCGAATACGGCGGGCGGGTTTATTCTGCTTGGCATGGAGGACAGGAACAGGTCCGGTTTTTATTATCCGAGCGGGCTGCGGTCAGCACAGAAGATGATGCAGGAGATCTGGCGCGGAGTGAATGACCGCAAAAATGTAAGCGCGAATATATTGTTCCGGAATCATATTTATCTGCAGGAGTATCAGGGAAAGGATATCGTGGTGGTGGAGGTGCCCCGTGCCTGGTCCAGGCAGAAGCCTTTGTATACAGGCGCGGATATGTTTGAAGGCAGTTACCGCAGGAACCAGAGAGAGGACAGAAAATGCAGCCGCGAGGAGATCCAGCACATGATCAGGGAGCAGGATACGCATGGCGCGGATGCACGGCTGCTGCGGCGATGGACTCTGAATGATCTGGAAACGGATACGATTTCCCGGTACCGGATCGTTCTGAAAAATATCCGTCCCGGGCATGTGTATACACGAATGGGCACAGATGAATTTCTGGTGCAGATTGGAGCTGCGGGACGGGGAGAGGATACAAAGCTTCATCCTACAGTGGCGGGTATGCTGTTCTTTGGCAAAGCCGGACCACTGGCAGAAGAATTTCCGAGGGTGTATCTCGACTATCGTGAGCTGCTGCCGGAGGGTTCGGGGTGGTCTTTGCGGATCAGCTCCAGAGAGGGCGACTGGAGCGGGAATCTGTTTGATTTTTACTGCCGCGTTATCGACAGGCTGACGGATGGGATCAGGATCTCATATCAGCCGGTATCGGCTGGAACGTCCCAGGAAGCAGCCAGGCGCTTCGGAAATATCGCAAAGGCGAGGGACGCACTGACCCGTAAGGTTAAGGAATGTCTGTCCGAGGCTTTTGTCAATGCACTGACGCACGCGGATTATTATGGGGACGGCGGTATCATTATCGATAAAAGTCCGCATTTTGTTTCCTTCGCCAATCCGGGGACATTTCTGGCGGATCCGCGCTATGTCCCGGAGGGCGGCATCAGCGTCACGCGAAATGAGAATGTCGGGCGGCTGTTTGACCTGATCATGGCGGGATGCCGTCCGGGAGAGGGGCTCCGGGAGATCATGCAGACTTGGGAGGCCTGCGCTATGAAGCCGCCGCAGATCATGGAGAGCTTTGAGCGGGGGAGAGTGACGGTGATCCTGGGACTGGCAGAGCCGGAAGAAGAGGAGGGCGGCGCCTGAAAAAATCCCCGTCAGTTTTTGCTGACGGGGACAGAAAGGAAGTTTCACTATTTGTGAAATGAAAAGTTTTTTATTCGGATTTATCCGATCTGATAAACGTCCGCAGACTGCATGCCGAAGGCGAGCGCCTGGTCATGGCTGTCGAAGTAGATGTCTACGTGACCATAGGGGGTACCGCGGTCTTCTACGGTGTAAACGGTGCCGTTGATCAGCAGCTGTGTGCCGAAGGGAACGCCGCCCATGGCTACAGTGTGACCGGAAGAGGGCATGACACCGGAGGCGGTAGCATTACCGGCAGTGCCACAGCAGGCAGCGCAGTTGCAATATCCGGTCAGGGTGAAGTTGCCGAGATATGTACCTTCTGAGGAAGAAACATCGCTCTCATCCTCATCATCAACGGATGATTCTTCGTCATCTACAGCATCTTCATCGTAGTCATCATCCTCATTGTCGGATTCGTCGTAATCCTCGTCATAGTCCTCATCGTCGGATTCGTCATAATCCTCGTCATAGTCCTCATCATCGGATTCGTCGTAATCCTCGTCATAGTCCTCATCATCGGATTCGTCGTAATCTTCGTCGTAATCTTCGTCATAATCCTCATCATCGGACTCGCTGTAATCCTCGTCATAGTCCTCATCGTCGGATTCGTTGTAATCCTCGTCGTAGTCCTCGTCATAGTCTTCATAGGACTCATCGTAATCCTCATAGGATTCATCATAATCCTCATAGGACTCATCGTAATCCTCATATGAGTCATCGTAATCCTCATAGGACTCATCGTAATCCTCATCGGATCCATCATAATCTTCATAGTATCCGTCATAATCCTCATTGTAGGAGGAATCACTCCAATCGTAAGAATCTCCGACGGATTCATAATCATAGGAATCAATGTAACCGTCAACACTGACATAATTACTGCTGACATAATAGCAGGCGCCCTGGTAATAAATCTCATACCAGCCGTCTCCGCAGTCGTACGTAATCTCAACCGTATCACCGTACTCCAGAGACCCCACGACATCTGCAGCAGTACTGGCACCTGTACGGACGAACAAGTCATCAGATACAACGGTGCCACTGTATGCGGAAACATGCGATGCAAAAAGTATGGAGCTGAGCATGATACAGCTTAAAGGTTTCAGGGTTGACTTCTTCATATTATTACCTCTTTTCCAGGGATGTTTCGAATTTGTTTCAAAATGTTACAAAGTTGTTAAGCTTTGTTACGGGTGCATTATAACCCCTTAAAGAAGTATTGTAAAGTATTTTTTTGGTAAACCTTGTGAGAAGATCCGCAGAATAGACAGCCAGGAGGCCCCCATGTTGAGTGGCTCCACAGAACAGACAGCCAAGAGTAACCAGCCAGGGCGGGGGAGGCGGGGAAGGCCGCGGGCCGGAGAACGCCCCCTGTGTGGACACATATGCCGCGTCGCGGAGAGTCACAAAAAATGGCCATTTTTTGTGACTCTCCGCGACGCGGCATATGTGTCCACACAGGGGGC
>JAFWDX010000054.1 GCA_017515945.1 Blautia sp.
AACAATCTGTGAACAGCGTTCATGATTTGTTCATGGTAATACCATGAACAAATCATGAACGCTGTTCACAGATTGTTTGGAGGGCCTGACCCCATCAGACTACAGTTCATCACTCCTGCTGCCGTTTCACCAGCTCCGCAAAGACTCCATTTTTCTCCATCAGTTCCTCATACCTCCCGTCCTCCACGATCCTCCCCTTATCCAGCACCAGTATCCTGTCACACTGCCGGATGGTCGAGAGCCGGTGTGCGATCACGACTCTGGTGCAGGCAAGCTGCGCGAGGGCATCGGACACCTTCTTCTGGGAGACATTGTCCAGCGCGCTGGTCGCCTCGTCAAAAAACAGGATCCGCGGCTTCGGCGCCACAGCCCGGGCGATCAGGAGCCGCTGGCGCTGTCCGCCCGAGATGCCGCCCTGTCCTTCCGAGATCTGGGTCAGCATCTGCATGGGCATCCGGCGGATGTCGTCGGCGATGCCGGAGAGCTCCGCCGCCTCCCAGGCCTCGTCCATGGTCAGCCACGGGGCCGTCACGACGATATTCGAGTAAATATCTCCGGCAAACAGCTTCCCGTCCTGCATGACAGTGCCGATCCTCCTCCGGAGCGAGCGCAGGTCCAGGTCCCGCAGGTCCGAGCCGTCATAGTATACGGAACCCCGCTCCGGGGTTTCCAGACCCAGCAGGACGCGCAGCAGGGTGGACTTCCCGCAGCCGGTGGTGCCGGTGACCGCCACATACTGGCCGGGGCGGATCTTCAGATTCAGGTCGTCCAGGATGGCCGGCTCCTTCTCACTGTAACGGAAGGTCACGTGGCTGAGCTCGATGGCCCCGGACAGACGGGTGACCACTTTTCTCTCCTTCCCCGTCTCCGGGACGGTCTCCATGATGGGACGCAGCATTTCCAGCATGGGGCCTATGTCCGCCAGCAGGGAAGCGATGCCCGTCAGCGACGCCAGCGCCCCGCTGATATACCCGTAGGCCGTATTAAAGGCGTAATAATCCGCAGGGCTGATGTGATTCCGTATCGCGGCGGAGTAGATGCCCATCACTCCAAAGAGGGATATGGCCAGTGTGAGGACAGGGGTGATCTTCAGAAACAGAGGCGGATTGTACAGCAGGGACGCCTCCTTCGCGTAGACCTCGGCCCACTTTGCAAAGGCACGTTTTTCCGCCCCGGTCATGCGGATCTTCTGCATGCCCGAGAGGATCGCATAGGTGATCCCGCTCTCCTTTCCGGCCAGGCGCTTTTGCTTCCTGCTCATCCGTATCTGCAGCAGGATCGTAACAGCCGTCACCGCCAGGGTCAGCAGCACGACCACGACGGCGATCCCCGCCAGGGGCGGAGCGAAGGCAAAAAACTGCGAGACATAGACAAAGGAAAAGACAGCGGTCAGGCCGACAGACAGGACGGCCCGGCAGATCCGGTCTCCCAGCACAGCCATATATCCCGCCCGGCTGCTGAGCTCTCCCGGGGTATAGTCCCGGAAAAAGGCCGCCGGAAGGGAGAGGAGGCGCATCATCGTCGCCGCCTGCACCTGTACGCTGAGCCGGATACTGATCCTGGCGCACAGAATGTCCCGGCTCTGGGTAAACAAAAGGCGGCTCAGAGAGGCACACACCAGAAAGATCCCGGCACCCAGGTAAAGGGGAACACTTCCAGTAGAGAGCACATCGGAAAAAAGCACTCTGCTCAGCCAGGGCAGGAGCATGCCCACGCCCGTCACGGCTGCCACGGCCATGATCAGATGCAGCAGATCCGAGGCCGCGACCTGGCCGGCCATATACGCCAGCAGACTTCCGGTGGTCAGCTTCCTTTGTGGGAAGGGTTTATAAAAGACAATGGCGTCCCGGTCGATCAGATCCTTGTTCCTGTGAGTGATGACCACCGGCTTCTCGACCTTATGATCGTAAAAATAATAATGCCGGACGCCCAGAGGGATCAGCGCGACCACGCTCCCGTCGTCCTTTCTGGAGGCCAGCATGGGACCGGCCGCCTTGCGGCTCCACTGTGCATCCAGCTTCACGGGCCTCTGCATGATCCCGTGGGGCCGGAGCACGATCTCCAGCATCTCATTCAGATCCTGGATATCCTCCGGCACCTCCACAGACTTTACGTGATAGTATTTCAGGATATCCCCGATGGCGTCGACGGTCACCTGCCGGTTGTCATAGAGGGCATCGCGCATCCGCTCCCCCATGACGGCGCCGGCCAGAGAGCGGATGGAGTCTTCAAAATCCTCCTGATCCGCTTTCCTTCGCGCGCGGATCTGATCCTCAAAGATACTCATGCGGATCCATCCCCCCTTCAGTCGCTGCTGACCAGCGTTTTATAGAGCCCGTCCTGCTTTATCAGCTGCTCATGAGTCCCGCGCTGAACGATCCTGCCCTGGTCCAGGACGAGGATCTCATCGCTGTCCCGGATCGTGGAGAGCCTGTGGGCTGCCACGATGCAGGTAATGCCCCTCATTTTTATCGCGGATACGATCTCCTGCTCCGTGCGGGCATCCAGGGCGGAGGTGGCTTCATCCAGAATCAGGATCGAGGGATCCCTGGCCAGGGCCCGCGCGATCTCCAGCCGCTGGCGTTCCCCGCCGGAAAAATCCCTGCCCCCCTCCGCGATCCGGTGCCTGTATCCGCCCTCCCTCCGCAGGATCTCGTCGTGGATCCGGGCGTCCCGGGCGGCGAGAATGACCTCAAAGTCCTCGATGGACCGGTCCCACATCCGGATATTGGCCTCGACGGTGTCGTGAAAGAGGATGATATCCTGGTCCACGGCAGAGACAGAGCCGATAAAGGTCTCGCGGTTCACCTCGGGGAGCGGTACGTCGTCAAACAGGATCTCGCCGCTCCAGGGCTGGTAAAGACCGGCGATCAGCTTTGCAATCGTCGATTTGCCGCAGCCGGAGGCCCCGACCAGCGCGATCTGCTGCCCGGGTCGGATCTCCAGGTTCAGATTTTCGATCAGCGGAGGGTCCAGCGGGGAATACCCGAAGGTAACATTTCTGAGGCTCACGTGGCCGGTCAGCTTCCGGCCGGTCCTCTCACGGATACACGCAGAGTCATTTCCGCCGGCTCCTGCCGGCTCCTGCTCCTGCCTGTCCTCATCCTCCCGTGCTGCCCCGGCTCCAGACACATCCTCCTCCGACCGCTTCCCCAGGGAGCTGACCATGATATCCTCCGGATACTCCATCACATCCTCTATGCGCTCCATCTGCGTACGCATTTCCTGCAGCTTCTGTCCGGCCTCCATCAGGGAAAAGGCGGGATCCATAAAGGAATCAAGGAACCCTTGGAAGGCGAGGATCATGCCTGCCGTAAACCGGCCCTCCATCGCCAGACGGATCCCCAGGAGCAGCACCGCCGCGTCCGTCAGCACCGCGATGACCTTTGGCACCAGGCCCAGATGCTGGTCCAGCTCCAGGAAGCGGTTATTCTGCCTGTTGACGGAGGCCTGCCAACCGGCCCATCTCTCAAAGCAACCGTTCTCGGCGCCGCCGGCCTTGATGGTTTCGACCATGTCGATGGCGGAGGTCGTGGCCGCCGCCAGCTTTCCCCTGTCGCGCAGCATGACCCGGGTGATATTGACCCGCTTCGAGGTGATGATCATGGACATGAGAACCTGCAGCAGGACAGAAAAAAGACCGATCAGCGTCAGCGGGACCGAATAGCGCAGCATCACGGCCAGATAAAATCCCATCATCACCGTATGCAACCCGAGGGGTGCGAGCATGCGGACGATATCCCTGGCGATCCCGGCGTTCGCCTCCTTGCGCATCTGGATATCCGCGGCATAGCGCTGGCTGAAAAACTCCTGGGGCAGCCGCAGGACCTTCCACATATAGGAGGCGTTACCGGCTACCGCCATCTTCCCGTCCAGTGCCAGAGAATAGATCGCCTGGATCCAGGCGGCAATGAGGGTGATCAGGGTGAGAAGGAAAAGTCCCAGCATGAACGGCCTGCGCCAGCCAGGCTCCAGCCCGGTCAGGAGTCTGTCCATAAACGCCCGGGAAAAGCCTGCGTTCAGGATCCCGGCCAGAGAGGCGATCACCGTCGTCAGCGCGACAAAAAGAAGAGCGCCCCTTCCCTCCGCCAGCTTGTTTTTTATAAAGCGGCGCATGCTTTTGCGCTTCCCTTCCGGTACGAACCCGTCTCCGGGCCGCATAAAAAGGACGATCCCTGTAAAGCATGCGTCAAAGATCTCCATGGGAACCGAATAAGTCCCTCCGGCCGGGTCATTCAGGTATGCCCTGTTTCCCTTAAAGCCGTCAAGCACCACAAAATGATTGAAGTCCCAGTGGACGATGCAGGGGAAAACACCCTTTTCCTTCAAGGCCTCCGGCTCCACCGTGTAAGCCTCCGCCTCCATCCCATAGGATAAGGCCGCCTTCATGATATTTCCCGCGTTGCTCCCGTCCCGCGAAACGCCGCAGTCCCTGCGGAGCTGTTCCGGCGGAAGCCATTTGCCGAAATAAGCTAGGATCATGCCCAGGCAGGCGGCCCCGCACTCCAGGGCTTCGAGCTGCATGATGAGGGGCACCCTCGCGACCCCCTTTGTGATCAGCTGCTTTCGCTTTTTCATATAGACCTCGTCCTCAGTTTGTCACAGCTTTCTTTATACTCGCGCGATCGTAACTGTTCAGTCACAAGCTCCTTCACAGTT
Organism: Blautia sp.; assembly: GCA_017515945.1. Lineage (GTDB taxonomy): Bacteria > Bacillota > Clostridia > Lachnospirales > Lachnospiraceae > Blautia_A. The sequence continues at coordinate 4,660 of JAFWDX010000054.1, forward strand.
ACGAGGCCGGGCGCAGGCTCCTTTCGTCGCATTGAAAGTGCGCCCGGCCTTGGCTGTTCAGCTTTTGTCTTACGCACCTCGCAGTAAATGCTAGGTGCTGACTGAAC